>JBGTMS010000158.1:0-4133 GCA_041743425.1 Zeaxanthinibacter sp.
TCACGCCTATCACACTCCATCTGAACAAGGTTTCAGCCACCTGAAGGTTTGTATAGGTGGCAGCCGCGTTATCCCACACAATTATCTGAGCCGGAATATACACCAGGCTAAGGACGCCGCTAATAATAAGGATCAAATACAGTAAGCCAGCTAACCTTGCCGTTTTTTTGGTCGGTTTCATAGGGTTTGATTGGTTAAAGATGGTATGACGACCTCATGTAGGATTTGTTACAATTAATATTTAAAACGACTTGTATCTGAGTGAGATTACAATTGATGGCTTGTGTGAAAGCGTTATTATACGCTATTACAAATCGCTTTTGAATCACGTCTAAAAAGGACTTTTTGAAAATTATCAGGGAGAAATCATAAATTTACCCTGTATTTCCCCGCCGGCCTAAATGGACTTATTAATTAATAAAGCACCTTAATGACAGCTCAGGCCAGGGATATTTTATTTTACAATGATGAAAGATTCTTCATTGCAACAGAACCCTTGGAGGGCTATCTGAAAACGATAAGTCTACCCCACAACTTAGTTGCGCCCACCACTGCTTGTTGGCGGGGATATTACTCTAAATGGGCTATCGACAACAATAAGTTATTTCTCATAGAATGGGAAGGTTATATTCTGGATTATCAAAAAGTAGGAATAGAATACCTTTTTCCGGACGAAGAATTTGTATTTGCCAACTGGTATTCCGGAGAGATAAGGATACCTGTCGGTGAAATGATCTCTTATTTTCACGGAGGCTACCTATCAAAGTATGAAGGTGACCGGTTTTTGGAATTTAAAGTAGGTGAATTGGTTAATGAATATACAAAGTGGCTTAGCCAGGAAGAAATTGACAGAATAAAGAAACGGAATGATGAGCTTCCTTTTTAAACTACCAATTTTAAAGCGCAAAAAAATATGGGATACATTTGAAGGATATAAAAAAAAAATGCACATAGCCCAGCCTATATAAATAATATCAAGTATGAGTTTAACGGAGAGTACACTTGAATTCTTTTATGATGAAGACAAAGTAACGCAGTTGCGTTTTCATTTAACGGATGACGATCCTCACATCGTAAATAAACATCTTAATTTAAGTAAAATTCATTTCATCAGGCCGGTCATATTATTTTATGAAAAACATAGAACTATTGATAATAAACTGATTGTAGAATACTTCTGCGATGATGAAATGGAATCTTACACTGAAACTATCGCCAGCGATCATTTAAGAGTTATAAAGTGCTTTTCTCATGACGGGGTTTTATATGCGGAGGAAAAAATCGAATTTGATAGCCGCAGAAAAGCCATATCAGTAGAGAATTGGATTAAAAATCATAATGGAACAATAACCTCATGTAAGGATATACTTGAGTAGTCAATATTACCATAAATGCCCTTTAAAATAGCATCCTATTTTTCGCTGGCATTTCAGGTTATCAGAATAACTAGGCATTGGAATCGTTACTTACCTGACTTCATATTACAAAAGAGATATAAACTACCAAATTTCTTTTAGATGCAATAATTTTTGTCACCAGGGGCAAACCAATTTGTCCAGCCTCAGGTGATGCTACTCTCAGCCTTTCAAAAACCAGAATTCCAGGTATTATGCCCCACAGTAAATACTATTTAAACCTCACTTCTTCACATGAGAATATGCTCCGAATAAGCTTTTCCTGTTAAAAGGCATGCTTTAAAATTTGTGAAGTGGTGCATTTACTAAAGTTAAAAATGCCCCCTGCCAGGTTAAGAATACTTTTGGCCTAGACTACGCATTCGTATGCAATTGATAATATACAAATTATAAAATCATCCTACGATATTTAGGACCATGGCGAAAAGCAATAAAACATATTTTCCAAAAGTATCTACCGTGGTCAGTGGCCTTGATGAAATCACAGCCGGAGGGTTTCCAAAAGGGCGCCCTGTCCTGACCTGAGCTAGTGCCGGTTATGATAAGACCATGTTCGGAATTCAATTTTTGGTAAAACACAATACTGATCATTGCTTACGGGATTCTGGTAGAAAACTTTGGGGAAGGTGCGCTGAATGTCACCGAAGAGGGATCATGGCCATATGCCCAAATTCCTTTGGCACGGGACAGGTTTCAGTAGGTTTACTTATCTTAGGAGAAACCAGAAGTAACCCTTACTATTACTTTAACGATGAATTTATAATGCTACAGCATTGTGCCATTTGATGCCGTGTAAACCATCTCGAATTCAATGAAAATAGCCATTTTTACACTCGGTACGCGGGGAGACGTGCAACCTTATGCGGTGTTGGGCAAAGCCCTCAAAAATCGGGGACACCAGGTGGTATTGTCCACAGCTAAGAATTTTGCAGGCTTCATACAGTCCTATGGGATCGACTTTGTTCCGGTGGAGGCCGATTTCCAGGCGATGCTCGAATCTGACGATCTCAAAAAGATCCGGAAAAATCCATTTCTCGCAAAGAAACAGCTTCGCAAATTTGTGTATCCGATGATGGAAGATGCCTTCGATACATTCTATGGGTTGGCAAAGCGCAGTGATCTCGTCTTATTTCATGTAAAGACCATGGCGGACAACTTTGCGGACCAATTTCCGGAAAAGATGATCAAGGCCGATGTCATCCCCGCCACACAACCAACTACCGCGTTTCCAAATCCCGTTTTCAGTTTCCTGCCGTTACCGGGAATGCTGAACAGGTTCACTTATCTGATAACTACCCTCGGCTTAAAAATGTGGACGAAACCCGTCAAGGATTTTCGGATCAGGGCAGGCCTGCCATTTCCGTTTAAAAAGCCTGCCTTGCCTTCACTTTACGGGATCAGTGAACACTTCCTCGCCAAACCGGTGGACTACCCTAAAAACAGTTTCTTTACCGGATTCTGGGCGGACAGCTCTGACGCGGAACTTTCGGCTGACCTCGAAAGCTTTTTGAGCGGGGGCGAACCGCCGTTGCTCATCACCTTTGGTAGTATGCCTTTTGATACCCCGCTTGATTTAAAGCAACTGATCCGCTCTGTACACGAACAACTGCAAATCAGGGTGCTGCTGATCAAAGGATGGGGGTTAAAGGATACCAGTGCGCTGGAAGGCACTGAGGGTATCAAGGTGGTCGACTCCGCCCCCTATGACAAATTATTGCCACGGGTCAGGGCCGTCGTCCACCACGGTGGCATTGGCACCATGGCCGCCTGCCTGAAGGCCGGCAAACCTTTTATGACCTGCCCGGTACTCTATCCAATGGGCGATCAATACTTCTGGGGGAACATCGCCTTTAAAAAAGGAGTTGGCCTCAAGCCGCTACCCCTAAAAAAACTGACCCCCGAGAATTTTATTTCCGGGGTTCGGGAACTTTTGTCAAAGGAGTCTCTGTATGAAAATGCAGCACAACTTTCTGAAAAACTGCAGTCAGAGGATGGGATCCAAAAAGCGATCGAAATTATCGAGAACCACGGCATCCAGCATCCCTGACCTTTTTATTTGCCTGAAGCTTCATCAATATCCTTTGAAGAATAAGCCTCTTTGCCAGATCTCATGCTAAAGTGCGAATTAATGTTTTATATGAGTCAACCCGGTTCGGCTGCTGCGCCTACCTTTAAAAATCAACCTTAAAACAAAATACCCCCGGATCGCAGCCCGCTGCGAAATACCAGCGTAGTAGGAATCTAAAAAATATATATACTTACCTGAAAGATGATTTATACCCTCCAGATAACACTTGAAGTTTTCCTGTACCACGCGATCATCTCTGCCCTGGATATCTTTTTAATTGCGACTGGTATCTATATAGCCGTGATCTTCCTGACCCGCATTTGTGGCAAGCGCAGTTTTTCCAAAATGTCCAGTTTTGATTTTGCTATGACTGTTGCGGTGGGATCGATCATAGCCACCACCGTGTTGTCTTCTTCCGTCCCGTTGCGAGATGGGCTGGTTGGGCTCACCTCCATATATGTCCTGCAGATAAGCGTAGCCTTTGCAAGACGCAACAAGCTGGTACGTCAGTTAGTGGATAATTCCCCGCTGCTTCTCATGGATGGGTCGAAGATATTGGAGAAAAATCTGAAGAAGGCAAGGGTAACCAAAGGGGATCTCAGGTCCAAACTCCGGGAAGCCAATGTCACCCGTCTATCACAGGTCAAGGC
>JBGTMS010000159.1:0-4065 GCA_041743425.1 Zeaxanthinibacter sp.
CCCTAATCTAAAATAACCGCCATGATTACCTTGGTCTATATCCACTTTGAAATTTTTATGTTTGGAAATATCCTTTAAGTTCGTCTCTTGAAGTATTGGAGAAAGACAATCACTATATGAAACATCGTTTAAGGTACCGCAAATGATAATTGATTTTTTACCTTGATCCTGAAGTTTTGTATAAATTTCAGAAACCCTATAGGCCTGCACTTTGCGTTGATCGGGCTCCATTGAAAATTGATTGGATAGAATATGTAGATCTTCGTCTTCTGGGGTTACAACCTGGTATTCCTGACAGTCTATATCGAAAAGATTAAATCCGTTAGCATCCAAATCATGCAGATGGTTTTTAAAACCGTTCAAGCTATAGCCGTTCTTTAGCAGTATGCCCATGCCCAAACCTCTGGGATCATTGGTTTCAAAGACCATCACCTGTTGATAAGGGGAAATCTTCAATAGCGGTAGAAATTCCTCGTTGAACTCCACCAAAGATGCCCGGCCCTCCACCTCCTGCAAGATGAGAATGTCTGGATCTGTTTCGGCTATCACATAAGCTTTACTAAAAATAGCCTTTTCATGGATTGGTATGTTTCCCAACTTCACCCAGCCCTCCCAGTTGGTCAAAAAAGAGGCTTTGGTCGAATTTTGAAATCCAATGTGCTTAAAGCAAAGCTCCCCGGAATGCCTTTTTAAGATGGCATAGGGCAAATCATCAATTCTTTCAAACCCCAAAAGATAAGAAAGGTCCTGTATTCTGGTATTGTCATTAGTGTCCTTACACTGCTTCCTCAAAAGCGAATCGAGTTCAGCAATCCAATCGGCGGCATTTTTAGAATGGCTGTTTTTGATTAGCTCCCGATTCCGATGGAATAGGTTTTGGATGTTGAACGTGGCTATCTTCATGTTTTATCTGGTATTAGATTCTTTTATCTTTGGTATTTTGGTCAAAGGCGATCAGGTTGAACATTTGGCGCATACGGCTCCTTACCCTGTTGCCATAGCGTTCTTCCAACTCTTCGGCATTCAGGTTTGTGGTGGCATGGGTAGGTATTTTGGTCTTTTGAAATAATTCATGCCTTGAAAGGATGATCTCGCCCATCACATTACAATCCTTTCCAAAATAGCGGCCAAGGGGCTCAATGCCCAGATCATCGAAACAATAAAAATGTCCATCACCATAATCCTCAATGATCTTATACCCGATATGGTTGAAACCAAAGGCAATATTGCGTGCCGGGATCACTTCATACGGCCTTCGATGGGGCACGATATAGCGCAGCAATTTCATAAGACTGGTTTTGCCACAGCCCACCGGGCCGGAGAGTAAAATGCCCTTATCGGGATCAATGCCGTATTTGCCAGAATTCTCAAAATCCCTGACCATATAGTTGCAAAGTTTCAAGAGTACCAATCTATCTTCTTCGTAGATTTTAAAGTGTTTCCCCAAGACCAGCTTCCCCTTGGCTTCCAGATAGATCAGCACTTTAACGAAGTCATACTCCACTTTTTTACCGTCAAACTCGCCCAAGGAGTAGACTACGCTACCTTCGGTAATTTTAGAGGGGTTGTCCATAATTTTTTTGATCACTGGTTTTTAAAAAATCCTCGTTTTTAGAAATTACCTTGGGTGCCGTGCTATTTTTTATTTCATTGGCTTTGAGCATCCAATTTTCGGCAATGGCCCTCCAATCTTCAATGGCTGCTTTTCCGCCTATTTTCCAGCCCACACCTTCGTAATGGTTGTAGAATTTTTTGGCATCTATGGGAGACCATTTTTTTGCCTTAAAAAAATCGATTACCTCCAACTCATTTTTTGGGCTTCTCTTTTTAGAAAGCTTTATTTTGTTTGTATGTTTTATATATAAGGTAAGTGGTACATTTTTAGGACAGTAGTGTTCCAAAAGTGAACTACCTTGTCCTATCTCTGTACCATCAGTGGTACACAAATGAGACATTCTCACTATCGTTTTTTGAGTAGGATTTTGTGTGGGCAAGTATTCAATATATTCCCAATCGGAAAGCTCTTTGATGAGGCGATGATAGGTTGATCTGGAACCTATCTTTGCCAGCTTCATGATCTCCAAACGATTGGCATAGAATTCAACGGGAAAATGATGCAGATTCCAATAAAAGAAGAGCGCCATATACAGACTGATATGGCCAGGATGTAAACGGGTATCGGAATAAAATGTATGGCTGACGGCGTTCAGGTGTTTGATGTAGTTCATTACGGTAATTGGCCATTATCAAGTGCATTTTCCATCAAAACGCTATCGATTTCCTCCGCATCGTAAAAAAGGATGCCCTCAATCCTATGGCTGGTAATGATGTTCTTATTGCGCAGGTTTTGTAGAGTACTATGGCTGATTTTCAATTTCTTCTTAACATCCGCAGACCGAAGCCAAGTTTTAGATTGCCGGGGCGTATTATACTTCTTGAGCATTTCGTATAGTTCTTCCAATAGCTCCATTTTGAAATCGCGTAAATCATCTGTTGTTATAATATTCGCTGGCATTTGTTTACTTTTTTAAAATCCCACCGCCGGTTCGCTTTTTTTATGACGGTGGGATTATGGCAATTGACTTTCAAGTACAAATTTGTATCCGATTATTAGGTTTTAATCCCCAGTACGACCGGACTCCGGTCAAAATTTAACATTTGGGTATTTCAGGATCAATTGATGGGTTTTGAAGAGTTTTGAAAAAAGAAATTCAATATAAATGGCCTTGATTTCTCAATTATTCAGAATTATTCAAAGAACCGTAGTTCGACCGGAGTACGGTTAAGAATTATTTGATTATACCAGAGTTTGACAGGATTATTCCTCTGATTTATCCATATGAGATTCAAGTCCGGCGGCCAAATCGTCTAGAAATTTAGTCCTGCTGATCTTGCGTTCTTTTAATTCTGAATATGTCTTATAAAAATCGCCCAGATCGAAATGAAACCACTGCTGCATCGCCAGTGCAATTTCCTTGATATCTGTATTTCCATTATTAATTACCCGATTATAATGTAGCGCATAGATCAGCTCAGTCAAAGCAGACTTTGGAGCTGTCCATTGCAAACTGATATGATCGTTCAAAACGGGGTTTTTGTTATCAGGGGATTTTGATTTATCAATCAATCGGTTCTGTAAATAGACAATACATAGATTGAACGCTTTGAACTCAGCATATAGGGTATCCTTCGGAGTATTGAATTCGGGATCGTTAATATGAAAAGTGTAGGTGACCTCCGGAAAATTATCAAGGTACTTCCGAGTATAAAATTGCGCGTCAAAATGGGAACTTCCGGACTCAATATATTCTCTAAAATCCCTGTGTTTCCTAAAGAAATGATTAATCCTGTTGAGCTTCTTTTTTATGAATTTACGCTGAAGATCTATGTTCCCTTTTGGGAATTCAAGTTCAAATGAGCGTATTTGCAAATAATAGATGTATTGGGTGAGCGGTAATGACTTGATATGTTTAAAAAATTCTATCTCATCATCTGCAGTCTTGAAACCATTAAGTGTTACGTCTTTTCGGAAAAGAGATAAAACTTCACGGCATAAGAGAATACAATGATTGGCGCGCCTAACTATATTTGGAATATTTTTATACGCTTCGTTTAATTCCCATAAAAGGCCATCATTATATGGTTTCAAGTTCATAAAACCTCATTTTACAGAATTACAAATACTGTATAGAGGTCAATTGGGGAGAGGTTGTATAGGTATTGGGGACGACGATCTATACAGGGTTATTTTATAAATACATTGAGCAAATAACATTAGAATATTTTCCTGAATCCTATCCTTAAATATAGAGTGCTTAAAGAAAAATAGCAACCAATCAATCCGTATTTAGGTACGCTATAATCCGTATTTTATCTACGGATATATATCAGGAGTACGGAAGTAACGGTTAATGTTTAGTTGATCCCTAAGCCGAACGATTTTCCTTGACCACTGGATTCTCCTATTTGGGCCTGGGCTTGAAACGAGATAAGAATTCCCTTCTATTCTTAACATCTGTTTTCTTAAAGATATTCGAGGCATGTTTTGAGACTGTACTTTCAGCA
>JBGTMS010000160.1:0-26708 GCA_041743425.1 Zeaxanthinibacter sp.
AAAAAGGCGTATCATTACAAAGGAACTAATACCAAATTTCCTTCCGAAGAATTTAAAGGTATTCTGATGATGCGATGATTGGTATCGCTTATGGGTTCCATTTTACCTGTATACTTAACATTTTTGCTCGGATCCTCCGAATCCCGCACTATAGTAAATTCAATGTCAAGGCCATTAAAGCTGCCCGAAAGCGGATTCCCGTCCAAATCTGAATCATTGTCGTTTTGCTCTTCGCCCTCAAAAACGCCGGAAGCTATATTTTGATTGGCTTCATTGGGCTGAAGGTCCATACGATACTCTCCATTGGTGCCTTCTACCGCCCAAGTGGCATTAAAACTGGGAATAAAAGCGACGCCTGCCGGATCTGAGCCGCAACCGGATAAAATAATTACTAAGGAGGCTACCATTATAATTCTGAATAAAGACATGGTTTTCATAAGTAGTGGATTTAAGTTAACAATGGGTATTGACAATTAGCTTTGCTCGCTCATTTTATCTTTAAGCTGAGCGAGAAACGTATTTATTTTCAGGTCCATAATATCCAACTGTCGTTTCAGGTCATCCGTGGTTTCTCTAACGTCTGAAATGATTTCATCCTTCATTTTTTTCTTTTCACTTTGACTGGCTTTGCTTTCGCTATATTCCCATATGGCCATTTTTACCTTATCAAGTTTTAAGATGTAGGTTTTGTGAATACTGTCTAAAATACCCATAAAAATCTCCTCCAATTCCGGCCCGAATGGCTCCTTCCATTCCTTTCTGAAATCTATCTGATATTGGGCCCTGTTATCATTCAGGTCACTAAAAACATCATTGTATGCGAAGATGGTCTCGGCGAGTTGATTGAAGTAGGCCGGATCCTTTAGCGCAAAGCGTGCAATGTCCTGAAAATCCTTTTGAACATCTTTAACCCTCAACATGTAGGCGGCTAAAATTTTTGAGACCAGGTCATATTGTTCCTTTTTTGCAGCCATACGTTCTTTGGCATGTACCTGCTCCACCAGATCCTTCATATACTTTTTTCTGGTTTGATTATCGGCGATCAAGCCTCTTCCTATAAGAATACTGCCCTTTCTTAAAATCACTTCGTTCAATTTTTGGAAAATTACGGTTACCTCATATACGCCACTATCGATATCATCCTTTACTTCCCCAAAAATCACTACCCCTGCCCTGATCGCCTTCAGACTGTCCATGGATACTGCAGGCAAATTTTGAATTTCGGCAATTTTGAGCTCCAGGTCTTGTTGCGCCATTACACGATTGAAGCGCCTGCGTTCGAGCACGGTATAGAGGTCAGAATTAATCAATTCGGTCTCAAAGTCATTGGTAAGCATGCTACCGATTTTTTTCAGGGAGGGATCACTCACACTAAAATCCCAGACATACACCACGGAATCGTTATCGGCCGCATTAATTGCCAAAGCATGTGCCGCATCAGCTGATATACCAATTATGAGGACCATCAAAAAATGCAAACACTTGTTTAATTGAATCATCTGATTAACTTTCTAAATTATCTCCTCCGAATCGCGCAGCATACCTCAAGGTCTTTAGACCAGAAGTAATTCCGATATTAACATGTCGTGGGGGAACAGAAATTGTATGCTGATGTACCCCTACTTTAATCGCAAAGGGTTAATCTCACCTTGTCGTTTGAAATCAATTTATCGGTAAAACAGGTCTCGGTACCGTCTGAGATTTCAATATGGTGGCTGCCGTTTTTTTTTCGTAATCGTATTTTGATAGATATGGGGCTTCTTTCTATGACTTCAGCCTCTTTATTATCAACAAAAACAGCTGCCTGTGCCATATCCGAAGGTACAACTAACTCCACAATATACCACACATCGGAGGGTCCGAAATCAACCTTTTCCTTGGTGTCCACTCCTTTTTTAACGGAATCTTTTTTTGTCCTCTCTCCCAGGATAAGGAGCGGATCGTTTTTTGTCTGGTCAATGGCCGCGCTGTCACTAACTACTTTATTTTTTTGAAACAGATCACCATTGTTCACTGTCTTAAGGACTACCACAACTAACGAAATAATTATAATCGCCAATGCCCCATATTTTACAAGTATATTTCGGGAACCGGACGATATACTTTTCATATCGGTCTGAACTTTGTTTTGTACCAGGCTGTATAGTTGCTGGAAATCAGAATTAATATGGAGGTCCGTATTTAGCGTATTAATATCTTTAAGAATATGGGTAAGCCTCGCAATATTGTTCCTGATTTCAGTATACAGGTCAAGGTCATCAGTTACTCCCTGAATATTAGACAGTTCTTTTAGCTCTCTGATCTTTTTATCCAGGTTTGCCACCTCATCTTCCCAATACTTCATCAGATCAAGACGATCTGTTGCCTTCGCAATTCTTACTTCATCCAGCACCACCGGAAAAATGCGCTCGTAAAAATCCTGATTCCTGAAAATCTGCAAAAGTTCGAACATGCAGTTCTCCGAACGAAGGTATTTATTGCTGATGATCAGGATCACATATTTTCCACGGCCGATCTGCTCCATAAAATCCCTGATCCTGCCCTTGTATCCCAGATCGTTCTTATCGCGGATAATATGCAGGCCTCTTTTTCGAAATTCCTTTTCGACAGATTCGGCAATGGCCTCACTTTCGGAGCCCCAGGCATAGGAGATATAAATGGCCGGTTTAATGTCACTTTCCTGCATGCTAAAGCAAGTTTATTCCAGTTAAAAATAACATTGTCTTTCGATGTTAATTGCTATAAAATATGCTTGATATAAGGCATCACTATCAGCTCTTCGCAATACATTTATCCAGGTGTCTGCGGTGTATGGCACGGACATAATACGCAAATTCTTCAGCGTGCCACCGAAGAAAAAGCAGCCGATCATTTCGGCAATTTCAATGCCCCAGGGATGACTGATTTTCATGCCAATCCACAATTAATCAGCTATAATTTCCCAACCCGGTTCCCCACAAAGAAAATGACTTTTATCCTCAAATATTTTTAAATCGATGCTGCTATTGGCATCCTTATACTTCCCGACTGGCATACACATTGTATACTTTTTGTTCCAGGTAAGACTTTAATTCCGTCCAGCTGTTATTATTCAAGAAATTTCCGTGAATGAGAACAATCGTTTTTGATTTTGTCATAAATCCTTCAAGTTAGTCTGATACCCATCAAGATACCTACTTTGGTCTATTGCACGTTACCTTTAAAAATACGCAAATTTAACCTGCCCCTATTACATTTTATGGTAAGCCCCAACCATTTTAAGGACGGTAGAAAACTTAAAATACGACGAATAAACCCCTAAGGAACTTCTTTCTTCAAAATGAGATTAAGAATTGATACCAATGTGCTATCCATAAAAAAATTACTAAAGCTTATTAACCATTTCCATGGCCCTGGCCAGAAGATCACGGTTTTTAAAAAGTAAATCATTACGAGTGAGACGGCACAGCTCATCAGGAACTATTCCTAAATCTTCCAACGGTACACCGCGATTGATGCCATTTCTTAACGTCCGGCGGACAGCGACTCTGATGTCCGCCCCATATTCCAATGGCCGGAAAAAATGGGAATATCCTGTTTCGTCCTTGGTCAGATGATGCAGCAGGGAATGGGTCCAGACATTGGCACCACCCGCGCCGGTATTCCTATGAACTCCTAAAATCTTGCCGATATTTTCATCCTGAAAACCAGCAGCAAAAATGTCACTGGCACTGTAACAAAGGGCATCCGTAATAAGTACGGCCTTATAATTCCGATCGGCCTTCAAGGCCTTGAATTCCTTAATTGGTGTAATAGGATATTCAATAGAAAATGCAGTCCCTGTATGACGGATATTGGGAAGTGTTGCATACCAGGAACCCAGATCAAGCTCCTTTAAAATGGCAGACGGCGAATGGACACGGCAGATTGTTTCTGTTACCTCTGAATTGATAAACTGTGCCATTTGAGGGGTAATGAGCTTCCTCTTAAGGGTCTGTAAAACGAATTCCGCTGCCCAGATATGGCCACCCCCGTTGTTGCGAATATCAATGACAACTTTATCGGTGTTGAAAGCCGCCAGTAATTGTTTAAAATGGCTGGCGAAATCTTTTGGCCGGGTTGTATTAAAACTATAGATACGAATATAGCCGATGTCCTCTGAAAGTCGAGACGATTTAAAGTGGGAGGCGAATTCAGCTGCATCCTGCACTTCTCCAGAGTGCATGTCTGCCATGTGAGCCTGAAGGACTTTTTGGGCCACATCAGGTGCAAAAAAATGCAATTTGGTCTTATGCACCAATTCAGTGGTATAATCGTAACCGGCACATGAACTTAATTTTGAGATCGCCTGTTCATTCTCAAGATCGTTCCAGACCACGGAATGAATGGATCCCACAAACCAATCAAATTTACGATTCTGCGCCCGACCATTACTATCCAGATATCGCACGGAAACCCAATCCTCCCCCGGGGGCAACATAACGGCCAGCGGACGGAAAGTCAGGCTATCCAAACCACGGGCGAACCGGGCTTCATCATTACTTCCCGCGTGCTTTTTGGCATTGTTCAATATCGCTTTTTCAATTGAAACGCCATTCCAATGGGTGATAATAACGCCGGGTTTAAATGGCGAAGCCGGTTTCCCCAGGAGTTTGGAAACGATAAACTGCGGTCCCTCGGCATCATGATATTGTTCCACAAAAAAGGGCAGAAAGGCTACCTTATCTTTGTATGGAATAGGCAGTTGGTACATGGTGTGCAGATCGCGTATCGAATTGAATACATCGATGATGCGTTCATGAAAATCAAGTTCGCCATCATTCCTGTACAAGCCCGCCAGAAGTTCCTGTTTAATCACCTGTAATCGCAGTACCGGATTCGCTGCATACAATGCAGTTTTCTGGGCCAGATGAACGTAGGCCATTTCCAGAACCCGTATGGCCTGATCAATAACGTTGAGCTTATCACCCATGTCCATGTAGCCCTGGGTCTTTCTAAAAGTTGCCAGGGTGACCACATAGTCAAATTGAGACCCCGTTTCAAATCCTGGATTGGCTTTTTCGCGTATGGCATCACTTATGCTGATCTTCTGACCATAATAGACGGGAAGTCCTGTTTTGATATAATCGGGCAGGTTGCGCTGTAAGGCCAACTTTTTGAAATGCCCTGAATCCTCCAGCACGGTGGCTTTATCAAGTTGCCTTTGTTCGACAATCAATTGAGAAAGCGGGGTAGCGGATTCGAAGACAGTTCCCGCCGAATCAACCCCTTGAATTGGGATGTGGTGTCGATGGGCATCATCTTCATGCTCCGGCTCTATAAACCAGAAGGAATCACTTCCGTCGGCGGAAGCTGCTCCTCCAAAAATGCCAAGCGTCCCATTTTCCTCTAGCTGTCTGGTTAATGCCGGTAAGTTTCTCATACCCTCTTCCAATGATCTACGGGCGGTATCATATGTAAGGTTCACTTCAATGGGGTTCTCTCCGGACAATTCAGTGAGATAGAGGTAGCGCGTGATCGAACCCACACGCACCTCTTCCAGGGCCAGATCAAACTTTTCCATAAGTCGTTTTACGCCACAACGTGGTACCCCCCCAATTACGGTCCACATAACGCTCGATTCCCGTGCTTCTACCAGCCGTGTATATTCTTTATCCCCCTTTCCGGACAAAACCAGAAAATCGGCTTTACTTCCCGCTTTTAAAGACCCCAGATGATTCTGCCATTTTAGCATTCGGGCTGCGTTTGTGTTGGTCATCCGACATAATTCCTCGTCCGTAAACAATCCTCCTTTCTGATCGCTGACGAGTTTGGCCACTTTTATTTCTTCCAGCAGATTCTTGCTCCCACTAGGCGTCCAGTCAGATCCAAGTCCAATTAGGACACCATGTTCCCGGGCGGCTGCAATATCGGCGGTTACTCCGTACAGTAACAGATTAGACATGGGCGACCAAACCATTCCACCCTTCTGCTGACCCAATATTCTGAAATCATCAGAAAAAAGGCCAACTGAATGAATGCCGACCAAAGAATCGGTTATGGCATAGCCCAAAGAATTTGGCAATTGAAGCGCCCTGAAATGTTTATTCGCTTTTTCCTGGGTTCCTTCGGCAAGGTGCAGCAGATAGCAGCTGCTTCTCTCCAAATGCCCCAACAACTTATTGGCATCATCAATATCGGCTATTTTGGTGTCTGCTGAAGGCAGATCTTCGTCATCGGTCTGCTCTACATTGCGAATAATACCTTTGTATAATTTGGTGATACCGCCATGGCTGGCCAGAGTAATGCCCTGGGAAGTCGTCACGCCGGAAAAGAGGAGTCTGCATTCCACAAACCGAACAATGGCCTGTAAATAACCATCTATATGACCCAGAACATTGAGGGGTCCGGTGATCATCTTTCTATAGAGGTCTCCGGAACCCCATTGGCCTCTATGACCATAGGCCTTCGGAACGTCCCAAAGAGGGATGATGTTATAACTTAGATGATTGTGTAGTTCGATCATTCCCGGATACATGGTACCGCCACAATTGATGGTCTCCGCTTTTTTAAAACCCTCCGGTGCCGGATCTGTATAGGGACTCACAGCAATTATGGTATTTTCGCTTATATATACAACCCCGTCCTCAATAATCTCGGAATTTTCATTAAAAGTGACCACCTTGCCACGTACCGCAAACTTCACTGCCGGACCGATTTTTATTTTTGTAGTCATGACTAAACCGGTAATTGTGTTAAAAGTTCGAGCTCTTCAGATGACAATGGTTTTGGAATACTTGTAAAAACCCATTCAGGGGTAAACCATTTATAATAGTATGGCGACCATTGACCGTTTTTCCGCTTCGCCTTTTTAGCACGATCCCCGCTGGTTCCCTGCCATCTCAGGAAACCATAGGGCAGGTCATAACGGGGAATTTGAGACCGATGTCCGTCATAGGTATAACTTGCTGTTATTTCCGTTGGATAATCCAGGGCAGAAAGTTGCATAAGTGCCACCTGCCAATCTGACAACCAATTACTTTGTGAGAAACTCTTGAGCGGAATTACGGGAAGATCCGAAATAATTCCTGTCAACTCCCAAAGAACCTGTGCCAGGTTGCCCATCAGTAAAATGACGGAAGTATCATTGTAATCCAGTACTTTTTTAAGAACAGACCTATATATCTCTTGTAGTTGAGGATGCCGTATTAAATCCATTCGATTCGCTATGGACATCCCGGTAATGTCCACCGGAAGGCTACTGATAATGCAGTATTGTGAAGTGATACCCGCAGCTTTGAGAAAAGCCTGAAAATGCTGTCCACTATTGCCACATAAGGCCCTCATACAAAACAAGTCATCTACGGATTGTGGGTCGGCCAGCACCAGAATGGTCGTTTTATCGGGTCTGCCTCGAAACAGTGGCATGCCACCAAAAGAGGGATGCATGCCGACGCCGAGTGTTTGGAAATCAGGCCATTCTTTACCCGGATATCCTCCCAGCATCAACTTTAGGAAGGCTTCCGGAGGTCCGGTGTCATATCCATTGTAGTTTTGCACCGGTGGCTCATAGGCTACATCCCCCTCATCCTCATCGTACCCCTCCGCATTCCCAAGTGCCAGGCCGCTGTAAAATGTCTCATGTCTTTCCCCTGAAGGTACTTTGGCAGATAGTTCAATGGTCCGTTGGTCATCCATTCTGCGTCCTGCGGAGGTTCCATTTCCCAAATGCCAGCTGATACCCAGCGGCAAGTCGCGAAAAGGAATCGGTTTTTTAAGAATTTCAAAAGGCAGGGAAAAATCCCGTTCCATTCCCGGGTCACATGGCAACCAATCGGGATCTTCAGCTATCCAGTTGCTAATTTGAATCATCGCCTTACGGTAGTCTTCAAGTACAGGGTCATCCATGCCGGCCTGATGAAGTGCTCCCGGATGTATAATTCCCATAACCCTGGCCTTGGGTGCGATCAGATGGGTATCTGCTGTAATAAAATTGTCAATCCCTTCCGGACATTGTCCGCCCAGCTGTTCAATCCAGGTACAGATGCTCTCTTTCGCGGCAGTTCCGACAGCGATTATCAAACGCAGGTCATTTTTTTCACGTACGTAATTAAAAATTTCTGTCCGCTGCCTGGCGATGGGGGAAGCAGGATGCTGCCCCAATATCTTTATTTTTCGTTCGGAATACTGACCGTTAATGGGATATAAAAAGGTATTCAGAAAAAGGTAGTTGTAATTGATTCCAAGATAATTGAGAATGTATTGCATCCGTCCTCCACTACTCCCCACAAAGGCACGATGGGCCAGACTTTCGTCCATAGCACCTTCCTGCCCGACCACCAGTACTTTAACCTGATTTTTTTTCAAGCGGCCCCGATAGTACATCGGACCGAAATGCCAACGGAACTTCGACCTGCCCATATATACTTCCGCCAGGCCACGATAATTCGGGGTTTGCGAAAAGAGCCGTGCCCACCTCATGTTCTTAGGAGGGCCGGGATCATGTTCCCAGGGATATCCCCGGTCTGCCCAATACTCATTTTCAACCATGTGAATCGGTATTATGATACTCCTGCCATCAATTAGAAGCAGAGGATGATACGTCCGGCAGCGGTAAACACGGAGTTTGACTCGTGGTTCCCATCAATGTATCAGGCAACATTATAGGTATTCTTAAAACAACGCAAGTATTTGTGTGTCAGTGGACTTGAATTGTGTGTGTATTGTAAATAAATTTTCTAAGTCATTTAAAAAAGTTGTGTAATCCAGGTATAGTAAACCACAATACCGTATGTCATCGCCACTTTAAAAAAGCCAAAGTAAACCTCCATATCATGATGCAGGGGAACGGATGGTAACAGTCAATTCACCTTTACCATCCATATATCCATCTTTCGATGCAGAAACACTCATACCATAACCCGTCGCACAGGGATTACATACCCACCACGCAGTAAATACCCCGGCAGCATCAGTTTTACCCGTAACCGAATAAGGGCCATGAAGGCGTGAACTGGCGTCGAAATCAGTATTTTCCGATCCGAGAAACTTTCCGCCACCGGCTTCCAAAAGTACCGTTGCGTCAGGCACAACCCTACCATCCGCCCCTTTGAGCTGAATATAAATTGTTGCTTTTTCTCCCATCGTTACAGCGGGGGCGCCCTGGGATACATTCAAATAGAGTTCCTTTAAAGCGCTCTCCGATTCATCTGTCGAATCATCAAATAATGAATCTACAATGGCACCCTCTTTTGTCTTATCGTAATTGCCATCCGATTTGTAAGCGGCCTTAGGTACGTAAATCCCAAAATAGCCTAAAATAAATACAGCAATGAATGAAACAGCGATTGTTAAGCTCAATTTCCATTTTGGCCTCTTTTTTATTTCCTTTTTTTTAATCGCAATCTCTATCCCCTGAATGAGGCGCTGCATATGACCTTCAAAAGATGTTCCTGATTTTACCTCGACGGCATTGCGAAACAATAGGTCTTGTAAAGCGACGGGTAACTCTTTTTCCGATGGCAGGTTTGCTTTTCCTACTGGAACAGGAATTACGGGTATACCTCTTTTTAAAGCGGTTTCCACTTCAATCCTAACAAAGTCAGTGGTATCACCCAACCGAGATTTTCCACTGCTATCGCTCTCTAACCATCTTTCGCCAATAATTACCACTAAAACATCGCACTTTGAAACAATCTCGGTGATAAATTGCCGAAAATCTACCCCAGGGGGAATCGAATCAATATCAAAGAAAACATTTGCCTCATGAAAATGGGACTTTAATCTGTCGTAAACCCGACCCGCCGCATCAGGGTTGTCGTTTCTTCGATAAGAGATAAATATTGAGTTCATATCGTATTGGTTTCATTCTACCGGGGTGGTTGCCTATAGTGCCGTCTCCCAGGGTACTTCAAATTGTCGAATTCACTTTGACTCAGGCGGACTTTAGAAATATCATTTCCCAGAACGGCTACAATATTATTATCCTCTATGGACGCACGAATGGTGTCTAAATAGCTGGAGTCATCCATTTTTGCTCAGTTTATTTTTAGATATATCTCTATATGCAAAAAAATTGTGAAGCTTTTCCTGTTTAAGTAATAGAAATGCGAATAAAGGAGGGGGAAATAAGGCTACATTAAATGTAGTAATTTTTTAACACGACTGCCTTGTCCTGTAAAAAATTTAGCCGGAACTTCTATTTACACCGGTCATTGTGAATCTTAATTCAATGGTCACCGCTTTGTTTGTAAATCGCTTGTCAGCTGTGGTTGAAAAAATAGCCAAAAGGTCATTACAGAAAATGCCATTCTGCAGGGTAATTAACCCAGAATGTTCCGCTTAACCTGATATCAATAAAAAGTAAATAACCTTCCGTACACGAAAACGTACAACCCATACACTCCCTTTATTTTAATGCGTAGTCAATACGTATTTTTAGGATGATGCGCTCATCAAAACGCGTTTGGCAACTACGATTCGTGCCTGTGAAGTATCAATAATCATTTCTGGTTAAATTAAAAGCCATTTTTGATTATGTAAGTAAGGTTGATCCTTCCACTATATCATATCCTTTTACGACCACTCGTTTAGATGATGTATATTTAAAAAGTCCATTAATATTTCCGGGTACTGAGGAGTTGGATGGGCAATAAATGATAAATCGGAGGAAGTGGCGAATGAAAAAAAGAATGAATACAATAATTACGTAAAAAACATAGGTAGTATTTCTCAGCATATCATGACCCAGGCCGAATTGATCATTATAAAAAGGAGTACCCAAAGTTCATAGTTTACCTATTTGCTTAATTCACTCCCGCGGTGTTAACAGTCTTTAAATCGAATGTTCCAATTTCTTTTTTTTGTAATTTAGATAGCCCCCTTAGTAATAAGTCCCTGACAACCCGATAATCCTTACTGCTATTTAGCCTAAATAACGATTACGAAACTTACAACAAAGGTCGATGCAAGGACTTACTGTTTCAAGGGAATTCAGAGGGTGACTTTATAAAGCCTGCCAACATTTAATACCTGGTTTATGAGCCTGTCCACATTTCTCAGCACCAAATCCAAGCCACGAATCTTTATCTGTTATCGCAGATCCGGTGAGGGTGCCGGTTTTGGTGGCCGTATCGCTGATAAGCTAGTGGAACATTTTGGTGCACAGCAATGTTTCAGGGATATTGAAAATATAGAAAAAGGGACTGACTTTGTAGAAAGTATTGCGAAGGCCACAGGATTGTGCGAACTGCTTTTGGTGGTCATCGGGCCGGACTGGCTGACACTTAAGGATGCCCACAACAACCCAAAGATCCTCGATAAGAATGATTTTGTACGCCTGGAAGTTGGTACAGCATTGTCCCGGAACATCCGTGTGATCCCAATACTTGTTGGTGGGGCAAAGGATCTCACGGAAGCACAATTGCCCGATGACCTGAAATTGCTTGCAAGAAGGCAGTCACATGAGCTATCAGATAACCGTTGGGACTATGATTCAGACCAGTTGATCAGGTCCATTGAATCTATGGGCATAAAAGGCAGAACGCGGGAGGAGCGGGAAGAAAGTAAACGGAAGCAAAAATTAATTGCCACTGTACTGATCACATCCATTGTACTATTGCTGGGATTTGCCGCTGTCAATTACTTTAAACCTTTTGGCAGGCAGGAAATAAAGGATGCCTCGCAAACCATTCAACAGCTTGATAATGGATCCAAAGCGGAATCAAAAGAGATGCAGGTGGATCAGGAAAATGCCATGAACGCCACAAAATCGGTTCAGCAACAGAATATAGAATCTGAGGCAGATCCTCCTGAAACAAAAGAACACAGTATTAACAATACCTTGCCCAGAATTAATGTTTCATCTACTAAACCGATCAATTACAATCGGGAGGAAGGGAGTATAAAAAATACCATTGTCCTGGCTTCAAGTTTGGAGGCGGAGGCATTTATGACCATGAACGAAAGCATATTAAGTCAGGTTTTTATTGGAGATGCGCTGCGTAATTACAATGTCGTATTTGCGCAATTTCGCAACATGGGAATTTACAATATCAACCTGCTGGAAAATCAAACGATCGGGGAATACAACATCTACTATGATGAAAATAAATTGTTAGCTGAAGTTGAGGTGTCAGAGACCTGGTCCGGACATTCGCACAGAACCCTTGACCACCTTTGTCTGGTTCATCAGGAATCAATGGAAGTGCCTCAGACCGTATTTCTTGAAAAAATAAATGATAGCTGGTTTATTACTTCAACATCCCATCATTCGAATGTAACCCCGGTTTCCACTCAATGCGGAGAATACAATTGCTATTTGCTGTAAGCTGCGGGTAAATCCTTTGAGAACTTGCATTCCGGCTACTTCGTATCAGCCCCTAAATTTGAGCGCATATTAAACCCAAAAATATAAGCGGATTGGCGGATAACCAGCCAGGGGACTTTACACTAAAATCTGTAATAAACCGAAAGAAAATATATTGGGTTTGGAAACCAAATTTGGTCACGTTTAGGATATGTCAGCAAGCTCCATATGGATTCTAATTCTTAATTCGGTCGTTAACAGATGGCCTGGACCTCAGGAAATATTACAGATAATACAAATGATGCTACCGGGGAATCATTTTCATACGAGCCAAAGTGTCACCGGCATAGTTGTCACTCAAATGTGTATTCAGTTTTAGAGAAACCTCCCTGCCAAGCGTATAATAGATATGGTTTACGCCTGGTGCCGAATAACATACGATAAGATCGGCCAGCACATTATAGGCACCTTTCGATTTTTTTATGGCAGTGTTTAAAGTAGAATAGCCACTCGCTGCAAATGAAGAGCAATCGACCACCTTGTCCAGATGATTGATATAGCTACTCCCGGCAATTACCTGACATCCGGCAGACCAGTTGGAGTTGCCAATTCCGGACCAGTGAATATTGATGGTTTGATTCGGGCTATCATCCAGTCCCTTATTGAGGTCGGCTTCCGTTAAGGCATCATCGTCATCCCTGTCGCGAAAAACCAGAACGCCATGTTCGTAAGGTTTTAAGGCACGATATATCTTCTCCTCTTCCGAGATTTTATGCCATCCAAACCGATATTTATGTTGCCCTTCTACCAGAAATGGTTCATCCTTTCTTGAGGCCATGCCTTCATTGGGATCCGTTGAACCCCAGAATTTAAAAACCATACCACATATCAACAATATATAAATGTCATCATTTTCCCTTCGAACCTGACGAAGTTCCTGTTTCCTTCGAATGCCAATAAGGTGAACTTCGCCTGGGTCAAACTCCCAGTCGGCCACCTTACGTGTATCCGAAGGTTTCGCAAAATTGGTCACCTGTGTCAGAATCGGATTGGTTTGCCGCAGGTAATGTATTTTTGCAATGTCCAGAAGGTCCATCCAGTCTTTATATTCTGAAGTGGGGATAGCATTGGATATTCTACCCCAGTCAGAAACCTTGTTCTCCGATTTCCATCGGTCAATATGCTTCCAGGTTCCCCCGCCAACAATTCCATCCGGTATCATCCCGCTTACCCCGTCCATAGTTCTCACATACTCCTGAAAGAGGCGGACAGCGGACTGTGTCACATAGTCGAAAATACCGTCAATCACGCCGCGGGGCATAAAGCCTGCGCTAAAAAGAAATTTTTGTAACTGGGTCACCTCATCCGTGGCAGTGTCCCTGAACCGGCGCCAGGTGGTTCGGTCGTCATCCCGGAAAGAGGCAGTTCCTTTCAATATGCCATCCCTGTGGTAAGGTTGTAAAAAAGCTTTCGTATTTGCCGGTATTCTGCCCAGGTCACAGCTGCCAAGATAAATTGTATTCATTCTACGCTACTTTGATCTATTGTTGTATTAATTCCCCGAGATATTCCACAGTTGCCAGACAACCCCTACTTCCCTAATATTTTTGAGCAGGGCTAACAGATTTCATTCTTCCTTCAATTTCCGATAAGTTTCCTTTAAACACTTTCATTTCCATGGCTGCCTGCCGTCCCATGGTTAATTTCCCGCTTTCTATGTTTTCATCGATTGCGGTCAGGGTTTCATGGGCGAACTTAGTGAGGGAGGGTGTCCATGTGGCCTTATTGGTACGGTTCAGATAATAAAAGGTATTAACTAATTCCTGAGGAGTAAGTTTTTGGATGGCATTTGCCTGAAGGGTAGAAAGGGTCTCGTAAATCACTCTTGAATTGTCTGCATCATTGTCAATTTTCAATTGCAGGTCATTTCTTCGAACTGCCTTATTGGGTTGTGAGGCCGGATAGTCCAGCTTATTCTTGGTATTGGAGATAGCTCCTCCTACCTGCTGGGAAACCTCTTCCAATTTGGTTTTGGTAGAATAATCGGTAGTGGGAGTTTGGGCGATAAGGCTATCAATAGAAACCCGCGCCCCTTCCAGTAATTCCAATTGCTTTTTGGCTTCATCCCTTTCAAGTGTTGCCACGCGGGCCACGCTGTCCTTCACCTTGACGAGTTCATTGCTCTGCTCTCTTTGTTTTTTATAATTATATGAAGTAAATAAGGCAATTCCCGAAATCACTATAAGTGCGAGAACACCAAAGACAAGGGCGCGTACCCTCCTTTTACTCCGTTGCTCCTTTTCAGTTCGTTCTTTTTCCAATTGCTGATTTTCAATCCGCTTGGATTCACTTTGATCCAGATATTTCATAGCATCCTCAAATCCCTCCCTATATCGGTTGGCCCAGATTGGGGTCGGGTTAAATCGATCTCTCCATTCCAGAGCATGATGCAGTTCACTGCCGGTGAGGTAATCTTTCTTCAGTTCCTTGTTGAGCTTTGTCGCATCCGCCAATCCGAGATAGAGTGAAGCGGAATCTGCCTCTTCATCCATCCATGTGCTCAGAGTGTTCCATTGCCGTATGAGACTTTCATGAGAGATGTCGATAAATTTGTCGTCCTGATCTGCAATGTCGTTTACGATCAAAAAAGATCTCTGCCCCTTAATAAAATTTTCGAGAATGGCCATCACCTCCCCCTTGGTAACACCGGTAAGGGCGGTCAATTGACTTAGTGAGACCGGTCTTCGGATCTTACGACCGTGTTCATCTATCATGGTTAATGCCTGAAATATTTCTTTGGCAATACGGGTCTGGATCTCACTCAAAGTGCTGACTGCTTCATCTGCATGTCGGGAGAGCGCTTCCTGAAGTCCCCCAATGAATTCGTAATCACTGAGGTCCAGTTCACCACTTTTATCCACATTCATCTCGTGATCCCAGATGCGCATCATCGCATGTTGTAAGAGCGGCAATTCATCCTCAAATTTGCCTACTTCATTTAGCAACCTGGAAGTGAGCGCGGAGTTTAGATTACACCCATAGAGCCTTGAAGGCCCTTCAATAGCCATCTTCATCTGTACCCTGTTCAATTTGGGAACTAAAAACAGGCTTTTGTTCATGGCTTCAGGAAGCCCATAAAAATGAGTGCAATCCCCAAGAAAGTCGGAACGCATGGTAATAACCACATACACCGGAATCCGCTTTTGCGCTGAAAGTTCCAGCAGGATATTTACAAAGTCATTGGCCTCATCTCTTGACGCGGTTTGTCCTCCTGCCACGGCGAAACGAAATAATTCTTCGAATTGATCCACCAATAGAAAATAGTTTTTCTCTGCCTTATCATGAAGCTGAACTAATAATTCAAGTATGGAACTCAGCCCATTGGTTTCTATCTCCGCCAAAAGTTGAGAAACCCGTTCAGAACTATCTTTTGCATCAGTTTGCAGGAGTGCGCGGACGAGATTATAAAGGGGATTGCGGCCGGGCCTCATAATTCCTATATGCCATTCATACCTATCCTGAATCAGATAACCTGCTTTAAGGGACGGGATAACCCCGGCCCTCAGCAAGGACGACTTCCCACAGCCTGAGCTACCCACAACAGCGACAAAATGATGCTGGTGCAGCAGCTGCAATAATTCCATAACCTGATCATTGCGACCGAAAAACAAAAGGCTTTCATCAACCTCGAACGGCCTGAGCCCTACATAGGGATTTGAAGAATTCCTGCTCATGTATCCGTCGACTTTAAGACATTTAAAAAATTGGCAATAACTGCCTGATCCAGGACCAGATGATTGCTGTTATCCACAACATTTATTTTTAAGAACTTCTGATTGATGTTAATATCGTCTCGCTCCTTATGGGGCGGAGCCATATAAATCAGGAAATCTTCGATGGGGTAATTGCGGGCGATGATGAGCTGTAAAGCGGCACTGATACGTTCCAAAACCCATTCTTTGGAAACCTTTCCATATAGAAAAATTAATTTTTTAACCTGTCCAATTCTGTTTTCCAGTAATTCCAGATTTTTTCTGGGGTTGTCTTCCTGAGGATTGATAAATGGTTGGATGTTATTCTCCAGCAGTGCCTTACCCAGGTCAAAGGCATAGGTCTGGTCGTTAAAATGTGTATCGAGGAGGACTGATAATTTGTCGCCCCTGTGCGGTTTGTCAACTTGCATGACCTTTAACTGGTCTGCAAAATTACTTATCTGATTTGCCAGCGTAGTTTTGGAACCCCTTATAAATTCATAACTTTTCGAAATATCCTCAGCTGTTTCCAGTTTCTTAATAAAGCGTTGATAGTCCATTTCTTCAATTGAAGTGAGGTCAGTTTCGGACGGAATCCAAATTAGTTGTGGTTTTGTATTCTTCAGAGAAATTTCAGTTTGCTTCTGTGGATAGCCTATTGCCGGAGCTCCCTGAATTTCTCTGCCAGGATATTGGTCCAGTAAATGCACCAACAAATCGGCCTTTTCAATCGCCTCTTTTGTAGCCTTCTCATGAGCAACTGCTTCATCGGGTGGCGGTATACCAGAGATCACTTTATAGCCCTTCTTATCCAATTCGGTTACAATGCGTTTTTTGCAGCTGCGTAACGTATCGGCAACTTCCCCGATATAGATGGTAAAATCATTGCTGTCATTATTGGCCGCTGCAGCTTCTGGCCGAAGGTTTTTAAAGTCACTGAACAAGAGCCATAATGCATCCCTCAGATCACGCATCAGATCTATAAAAACGGAAGAATTGGTATTGACAGGATCCCCGAAATCTTCCTTGTCTCTGGCATCGTGAAAGGGAAATCCGGTAGTGCCATTTAATTGAGGAGGCCAACTGTCAAAAGGGATATTATTGAGAAGGACCTGAACGATTCGCGATCGGTCCCCTACTTTACTCCCAATAAAGTCTGTCTGAATTTTTGCATGAAAGCAATCCAGTTCTTGTTTACAATATTGCGATTGCTGATAACCCGGGGAATTCAGTACCAGCATGATTGCAGAATTTTCTATACCGCTTTTGATGGATTCATCAAACAACTTTGTGCCATCCAGTTTTTTATCATCCCACCAGATCTTAACTGTGTCCATTCGTCCATAGCGTCGGTCCAGCATTTGTTTCAGATGCTCATAAAACATACCTATCCATCCCTGCTGAGAGGGGCTTAGAGTGGTATTATCCACATGAGAGTAACTTATAAAAATATCGTATTCAAAATCCGCTATCAATGCCATAATATAACTTTCAGATCCTATTATAAATTGATATACAATTCTTCAATTTATTGTATGGAGTATGGTTTTATAAATTCTAAAGCTGCGGGGGAGAGGGGCCATTTTCCTATGGCGTCAGGCATTTATTGGCTGAGATCCCGGATGTCCTGTCAATATGCTATTGACTGAAGGCCCAGAGTTGCCGTCACAACACAATGCCAGGTATTACATGATCCGTATCCCGGACTATATAAAGTTAGGAAAAATCCTATAATATTATACTATGTCCTGTAATTCATATCGAATAAAACCATTCCCCGAATTTGTTAAAAAGGATCAGTTGCACTCCATGACCAGTTCGTTCAAAATTTCTTCGGCATTCGATTTTAGCATGGCAGGGTATGTAGCGGCAGATAAGGCGGGCCACCATTGTATGTAGCGTTTGAACTGCCTGGCGGTAGTTTCCCGGACATATGAGTACACAGAATCTAATGCGTTCAAACTGCTGATATATTCCTTGGCGGTTGCCAATGAGTCATTAATTTCCTTTTCGGATGTCTCTCCAGGACACAGTAGTGGTTTAAGCAAATATAACTCAGAGAGCGTGCCAAGTGCCCAGATACGATCCTCTTGCTTTTCAGAAGCATTTTTATCCCTTTCTGCCATAAATTTCGCTACATACCACAACTCATTTTCCCCATGAAGTGTCCCTTCCAGAATTGCCTTTAAAGAAAGGTATTGGAGTATCGTCCAATGATTTGCCGGATTTACAGTGACTCCTCCTCTGTAATACGCTCTGGCATGTTTCAGGCAAGCAATACTCTCTTTTATTAATTCTGATCCTTTTTCAGGGTTGCGTTCAGTTAGCCTGTACAGATATTCGGCTTTTCGCTTATACGCACTTCCCAGCAGACCCAGATGCTCTGATTGCAAGTTAGGGGTAGATAAGGTACTTCGCATTCCGTCACTTTTATCAAGGTAACCGGATAGCGCGCTTATAGAAGTCTGCAGGCGAACATCAAGCTGCTCTAAACCATCCTTCTTTTCATCTTGTCCCAGAGTCTCCCAGAACTTGAAAACATGGTCTACCCAGCTATTGGCGACTTTCATGGAATCAAAGAGCATCTTCAATTGTACTGTTAAAAGTTGTTCATCTATATCCTCTGGAAATCGTGCATAGGCTACCAGGCTTGCCCAATCGTGATTTTGTGCCTGATACAACCCGACCCGTGTTTCGTAAAGCGCTATTCTGGGATCACATCCGCTGATGAGCAGGGAATACAGACGATGTGTCAGGAAAACAGATCCGTTTTGTGTAAGGGGAAATTGCGAAGCAAAAACGCAGGGAATTCCATTTGTATGTAATTGGTATGCCAGATTGCCGGAGGGCAGGATGGTACTTCCAATATGTCCACTATCACAAACCGCCAGGGTGACAAGTGCCGGCGCAAATTTTGACTGCTCAGGCACCAGGGCAGCGGCGAGCGTCTTTCCGTCCACTTTATGAACCCCTTCCTGACCATCCGTTTTGCATAAAAGCAATCGGAATTCTTTGGCGCCGAAGACTTCCGTCTGTCCTCCATGAGCCAGAATGTGTATATGGGTGAAAGGTGTCTTTTCAGCTATGCCCTGATCAATGGTCTTTCGTATTTCTGATATCGATGCAGCAGGTAGCTCAGTCAAAAATTTTCCGGAATCCGGTTCCAGGGCTGGAATGTCCGATATGGGTCTGGCAAGTGGGCGAATAACATCCATCAAAACCTTTAAATGTTCGGTATGAGGCACACTCAAAGCCACTTCTGGTTCTGCCCAAACGAACAAGATACGAGGTCTGTGCGGCCACAGATACCCGGATTCCCTCTCCTGCCGAACTTCTCTGGTAAGAATAAACCGGCGTTCAGGGTGCACAAGCAACGGGATCTTCCTGTCACCTTCTGAACTATATGGAGAAAGTACAAATTCAAATGGGATCTGGGAAAGTTCGAAAGGGGTTGTAACGATTCGGATATGCAGGGGCCCGTGATCGTTCTCATCTATAATAAGATATTTAAGGTCAGCTGCTAATTTAGTGGTCAGTTGGGAAAAGAAGGTGATGGCCTCGGCAGAGGCATCAGGATCTGCATCATTGTAACGCAGACCATTTGCCATCCTGTTAAAGTCGTATTGCCCGCAGTCTATGGAGAAATTTACTTCCGGCTTATTCCCGCACATGGAAATATATTTCATATCCGGATTTAACAGATAATTTGTCGGGGAACCTGTACGAGCTATGCCAATGATCAATGACCTCATACCTGTTTTAAATTAGAACTTACATGACGGCAAAAGGTTAGAGGTCATCCTTTGACAGATCGGTTGGTTTCAGAAATACCGGCTCATCAAAATCTTCATCATCGGGGGCACTATCAAGTACCTTGACTGTCATTCCGCCGAATATTTTCGACTTCAGTTTAAATAAGGCAAGGCCGATAACTCCTTCCTTGCCATTGATTTTGAGGCCAAGTGCCTTATTGGTGTCCAGATTGATGCCAAGGCTACCTAACTTCATTTGACTCAGGGCGGAGGCATCGCCATTAAAATTTAATTTTGTACCCGCTTCAATTGTAGAAACAATTACAGGATCAATGGCCCGATAGACCTGGTGCACTACCTTCCATTTACCGTCCCATTTCCCTGTAGATTTAAGATCCCCAGCGACCCGATTGACATTTTCCATAGTTTTTACAGTTATTTCAGGTGACTGAATCAGAAAGGATCTTTCCTTAGAAAAACCAATTTCAACTTTGGCATTCACCTCCCCGGCAGGTATGACAGTAACAGCAGCTCCACCCGCCAGTTTGGTTACAGTAGCACCCTCAGAAGTAAAGTCAATGCTGGCAGATTCCCCGGATCCTTCTTTAAACGCAACGTCAAAATCATCCGTGATGTTGCCAAGTTTTGTGAAGACGCCGTCGGCGATGATCCCATAATCGCCTAATTTGTATTGGTTTACAATTGGCATCCAGGCTGCAAAAACATTCAAATGTTGTTTAATAATGTCGTTAAATTGAGCAGGAAGTCCCATATGATTACGTTTAAGGTTGATATTTATAATTGCTTGATTTATGTTAAGCCACTATGTGAAAGAAGCTACTTGTGAAACAACAATCCATCTAAACCTCGCTGGTACCAATTGTCCCGTCAGATAATTTGAAAGAAAGAATCAAGGATGTTAAGAGACTTGAAATGCCTTTAACACCTCATCCTGAATTTCTGAACCGGCTTCCAACTTCTCCAGCAGTAGTTTTGCCTGCCTTCGTGTTGATCGGTGCGAGTCCCTTTCTGTGGGAGCGATATCCACTACCTGTTGATAGATCGCCGCTGCTTCCTTATACTTTTTCTGGATTAATAAAACTTCCCCAATGGTGGCCGTCTGCCAGTAATCTCCTTCAATGGGTTTATTACCTACTAATTTTTCCACTCTTTCTGCATATTTTATTCCTTTATCCAGTTCACCGAGTAAAATACTTTTGGCAGCAGCATTGATGCCGGTATAGTAATCGTCCGGCGACTTTTCAAATGCTTCGGCATAACAATTCCTGGATTGCCTAAGGTCATTGGCATCGCCTGAAATCAGGTAGCGGTCCATCCAGGTCCGGCCATAGATCCCAAGCGTTTCAGGATCGAGATGGTTCAGGGCGTATAATTCCCCTAAAATTTCCTGGGCTTGATCAAGGTCATCTCCTTCTCCCCTCCTGGCCAATGCAAGAGCTCTCAACTGTCGTGGCCTGATTGATTTCGGGAAATCCTTCTCTACCTGTATTAGAATGGCGATGGCATCATCTTTATTACCAAGCTGGATCAAGCCTTCCGACGTTTTACATGCCAGAGAAGGAGATGACTTCCAGGGCAGTCCACCTTCGTTATATAACTGCATTAACTTCTGGGGCTTCTTGTTCTTTATGGCTGCCTTTATTCTGGCCCCTGCGACTCTCGCTGCCTCATCCTGTTCAAACGCAAAACGAACCGCATCAGCGCTTAGCGGCTTTCCGACCACACCATGTAACAGTCGTATTAAATCGCCGCCATTAGGGCCATCAGGGTAATCTCCAAAGTCTATATAGATCTTGGATTTTGCAAAGGTCGGCAGGGGGGCCTTATCCATCTTTAATGGGACAAAATAGAATTTTTTGTTACTTGTTGCTTTGCTCATCAAGGTATCATATTCATTTCTGATCCATTCCGAATCATTTGCGGCATTTGACCAGACTAAGACGCCGGCCTGGCTTTTTTCCAAAGCGTCCTCCAGGGCTCGGACCAAAGAGTCTCCGGATTTTAAAACATACTGATCCAGAAATACCCTGAATCCCAGCTCAGTCAGCACATCATACAAACTCAGGACCCAACCCCGGTTAATGGATCGATAGGAAAGGAAAACATGCCAAACCTGGCCTTCTTCCAGAGGAAGGGGCTTTGGGGCATATGTAAGCCATTCTGAAGGTATCATGCCTTTCTTTCAGGTTCTTTTTAGTAGACCTTTCTCGGATAACCTGTTTACGTCAGAAATCAATTGAAATGCCTTCTGTGAACAGATCTTTGTTATAACTCTCTGATATTTATTATTCTGACTCCCGCATTTTCCTTTTGTGCACTGATGACAAGATGTTCTGTACCTCCTACTCCGTCACCTGCCGCCCCATCCCAAAGGGCCAGGAGCGTCATATTCTCGCCCCCGTTTTTCAATGCCTTATTCAGCATCCAGTTGTTAGAACGTTCCCAAACCGACCCGGAATCGGCAGCATTCTCCGGCATGACCTCAACAGATAGGCGTGCCATCAATATGTCAAACCTATACTCCCATTCCCTGCCTGCACGGGATACAGAAGCTGCCTTAAACTGCACGGGAGAGAGTGCCAGAAAGAGGGTGGTTTCAATATTCAATTCTATGCATAACTCGTGAAATATGATATCGCCCCCACATGCCCCTCCGGCCATTCCGCAAAGCTTATTGACTGATGTATGTTGTATAACTATGAGTTCTTTTTTTATGGCACCCCGCACCTTTTCTTCCAATTCCGGGGGGAATCTTTTTACTTTTCTACCAGGCTTATCAATCATGTGCCCTGTAAACAATATATAGTGGGTCATAGAGGCTTGTATAGTAAGCTCAGGCTAAAAAGCCGGTTAAATGCTTCTCAATATTCACTTGACTCTTTCCACAGACACTGCCAACTTCACGTAAATGTTTAATGTTCTTAACGGAGTCCATCTCCCTTATGTCATCTGAATCAATATGCCCCAGTCCCATTTGTTTCAACCCGTTGGAACTTAGGTCGGCATTGTATCTCACATAACGAAAATCGCGTTTGGTATCTGTCTCCATACTGATCATATTTCCATTGGCGTCCAGGGGGATCATATCCTTTAATTCCCTGTCAACTGAGGCCCCAAACATACATCTTCCAACAGTTCTGCAATTGATGTCCTGATCTACCTGCATGGCGTACATCAGATTGCCGGGTAGCTCCTTAAGCGTATCCAGGAGGTTGCTGTAAACCCCTTCGGAGGGTGCAGAACCTGTTCCCACTGAGACGATCATTAAATTGGTTTCTCCCGTGGGCCAATTAAGCCCATAGGCCGGTTGTGTTGCCATGCGGTACATTAAAAAAGCAGGGTTGTTATATGGGGTAACTCCGCCATCCACAAAAACAAATGTCTTCTCAGGATTTTTGGGATCCCATTGCAAAGTTTCGGGGCGAAAGTAGGCCGGAGCGGCTGTACTGGCACGTACCAACTGATAGAGCGGAATGCGCAAATTACAGTCTGGCCTTGAAGAATCATTGTATTTGGCATTTGGATTATTGCTTATAGGCCAGGGTGAATCTGTACTCCTGTTCATGGTCACAACTAACAATAAAGTTTTAAATAGTCCTCCTTTCAGATCAATGTCCCCGGATCCGAAAGTAGCTTTCAATTCCTGCATTAAGGGGCCGTCATTGTAAAAATACTTGACTCTTTTCAAGAGGAAGGCTTTGTCAAACATGGCCTCTCCTTTGGATTCATAAAATTTAAGAAGTTTTTCTACGGACATACCTATTGATAATCCGGCCGCAATAATAGCCCCTGTGCTGGTTCCTCCGATGTAATCAAAATAATCAGAAAGACGAAATGAATCATCCTTTGCCAATTTTACCTTAAGTTGTCGTTCCAATTCCGCTAAAATCTCAAGAGTAAGTACACCCCTGATCCCACCACCATCAAGCGCAAGGATTTTACGTTTAATTGGTCCCTCTGCAGTTTCGTATCTCTTTTGAAGTGGTCCCCAGACTGACATATGACAATATAGATAGGTTACTTATATAGTTTATGGACATTGACCTTTTTTGGCACAAATTGCCAAAAAAAATAATATGCCCGCCGCTGATCTGAAAAGGTTGAGGGAAACTGTTACTGGAAACTATTAGGTATTAAAGATAAGAATTTGAAGAATACAAGCACAAAAATCACTACAGTTTTATCTTACTTTCTTTGCCCTATGACTGGATGACATTTTTAAATTCCTTTTATAAATGCCGCGCGCCATAAAATTTTAATTGTCTCTTCGAATTTAAAGAGGAAATAAGTGCAAAGCAGGCCAACCTGACCATATACAAGTTCGCATCTTTTTAAAGAATCTCCTTAAACCATCACAAAATCCAGCTTGCTATATAAACTTCTATACTTTTTCTCCAGATTCTTAGGCACATAACCCAGTCTGTCATAGTGGTGCAAATTGTGCAATAAGGCAATATCGAAAAGGGTGCTCTCCAGAAAATCGACATCTTTCCGGTACCCCATGACTTTCCTTGCACAGGTGATCTCTTTAAATTTTTCCAAATCGCCGACGGAACGTGCGATGGAACAGGAACTAAAATGAATTATTTTATCACTGAACATGCCAGCGCATTGCTCCCCCAGCTTATCCAGACTGATCGTTTGTCCCTTTGCAATTGTCAACCCTTTGCTACTTCCATGAAAAGACAACATTAATATTCCGTAGGAATTGTACCTGGCGCACTGCCTTAAATAGGTGATCAATGATTCCTGGTTGTTGGTCTTCCTGAAAATATAGGGTATGCCGTATACTTCATTCAGAAAATGAATTGACGATTTGATGGTCAGCCCTGATTTCAGGCTGTTTGACCATTCTCCCTCAATAGCAAAAATCGATTTACCTGCGGCCATCCTTAGTTTGATTTGTACAAGTCATCTACTCTGACCATGTGGCTGTTCAAATTGCTGTTTTGCGAAATTGAAAGATATAAACTAAATACTTTATTATAGAATACTATGGTAATTTCATTTAGCAACAGTTGCCAATGCCGGCGCCGACACCAATTAATATTGAACAAGCTGGCATTCGGACGCTGCTCACTTGATGTGACGAACCTCCTCTACGCCCCAAGAAACGCGTAAAACCCGCCGATTTCCATTGAATTAAATGTGTATCTTTAGGTATACCATTTACCTATGAAACGAAGGACTTTTATTGAAACCACAGGATTGGCTGCCACAACCATCCTGCTGCCTGCCCCCTTATATTCCGCACCATCCAAAAGCACCTTTAAAATGGGACTGCAGCTCTTTACCATCAGGCAGGATATGGCTAAGGATCCAATCGCAACCCTGAAAGCGGCCAAGTCCATGGGTTATGAGGATTTTGAAACCTTCGGATTTGACGGCACTAAAGGGACCTACTACGGGTTTCCTTCCGCGGAATTCAAAAAAATCCTGGACGATATGCAGCTTTCCGCCTCAAGCGGACATTATGAGTTCTCGCCTTATCTTACCCAATCGGAAGATGAACTGAAGCGCTTTGTGGACCAATGCATTGAAGGGGCTCAAACGGTAAAAATGAATTATATCACCTGGCCATGGCTGGCACCGGAACTTCGGACCCCAGATAATTTTAAACTCCTGGCCCGAAAATTGAACACCATCGGAGAACAGGTAACGGCTGCCGGACTCGGATTTGCCTATCACAATCACGATTTTGAATTCGAGGATCATAAAGGCGAAACGGGCTTTGACATTATCGTAAATGAGACAGATCCCACTCTTGTCAAACTTCAAATGGACCTGTACTGGGTGATGCATTCATCAACGCGCAGCCCAAAGGAATTGATCAGTGAACAGCCGGGTCGCTATGTGATGTGGCATATCAAGGATATGGATAAAATCACCAGAGATTATACTGAGCTCGGCAATGGCTCCATCGACTACGCAGACATCCTCCCGGATCCGAAGGTCTCAGGACTCGAATTCTATTATCTGGAACAAGGCGGTAATTACGCGCACAACCCCATGCGCAGTATCTCTGACAGTGCGGTGTATTTTAAAAAAAACCTGCAGAAATTCCTGTAATTTCTGATTAGAGCCCATTTTTAGCTATTGGCATTCGGTGGAATTAATGAGGAATTATCGTATTTAATGGCCAAAAATCAGAGGAATTCTGTATTTGTTCACTACCTCTGAAAGCCTGGTCCAAACCGCCAACCACATCCTTCAAATGTTCATGCTATTCCAATTCTCCACAATACGTAATGAAGGTCCCGCCCCTTAGGTTATGCGAAATACCATATCCCGAAAATTGAGTGTACCTTTGCACCCTTAATCCGATATGACCTCTTTTTCCTTAACTTCATACCATTCAGCCCCGGTTTCCATCCGCAGACAGGTGGCTATGGCACTTTCTTACTACCCAGAATTAAGGACAACCACAATTGCCTTTAAATTCAAAAAGAATATCCGGAAATCTACCATGCTTGCCCAGCCAACCTTGCAGAGCTTATTCCGCCAGAGAAAAAAGCGGGAATATGTGATCCTTATAAGTGAACGGTTTAAGATTTCCGGCAGGCAGTTTTTGACCAAAGATGTATCCGAAGGGATTCTGATCGGATGGCTTGGGCATGAACTCGGTCATCTCATGGATTATAAAGACAGAGGCATCCTGAACCTTATCTGGTTCGGCATACAGTACTTCTTTTCCGGATCATATATCAAGGAGGCCGAACGTGCCGCTGATACCTATGCCGTTGCCAGCGGCATGGGTAACTATATCCTGGATACTAAAAATTTTATCCTGGACCATGCCGAAATTCCGCAGGAATACAAGGACCGGATCAAACGATTCTATCTTTCTCCTGAAGAGATCATGGCCATGGTAGCCAAAGCTGATGCAGAATGAACTAAAGATTTTCCCGGACAAATAGT
>JBGTMS010000161.1:0-9715 GCA_041743425.1 Zeaxanthinibacter sp.
GGCCGCAATAAAATAAAGCAGCATCATGCTTCCGGTAAGTTGACAGCCAGAGAGCGGATAGACTACCTTCTGGATCTCAAAAAGGACAGTATAGAAATTGGCGCCCTTGCCGGAGATGGTATGTATGCTGAAGCAGGGGGATGTCCTTCAGGAGGGGTTGTAGTGAAATTAGGCTACATAAGCGGAAGATTGTGTGTAGTAGTAGCGAACGACGCAACTGTCAAAGCAGGGGCCTGGTTTCCGATTACCGGAAAAAAAAACCTTAGGGCACAGGAGATTTCCATGGAAAACAGATTGCCAATTATCTATCTTGTAGATAGCGCCGGGGTGTATCTTCCCATGCAGGATGAGATCTTTCCGGACAGGGATCATTTCGGCCGAATTTTCAGGAATAATGCCGTTATGAGCAGCATGGGCATCCCTCAGATCTCGGCCGTTATGGGAAGTTGTGTCGCCGGTGGCGCCTACCTGCCTATTATGAGTGATGAAGCCCTGATCGTAGATAAAACCGGAAGCATCTTTCTTGCCGGAAGCTATCTGGTGAAAGCGGCCATAGGGGAGATTGTTGACAATGAAACCCTGGGAGGTGCCACAACACATTGTGAGATAAGCGGGGTCACCGATTACAAATCAAAGGATGACAAAGATGCACTGGATACGATCAAAAAACTAATTGGGAAATTAGGAGCACCTCAAGCCGCCGGATTTAACAGGAGTAAGCCTGGAAAACCCGCTGCAGAGGCGCTGGAAATTTATGGGATCATTCCCGAAACCAGGACGGCGCCTTATGATATGCTTGAAATAATAAAAAGTCTGGTAGATCACTCCGAATTTGATCAGTACAAGGAAGGTTATGGGAAAACCATGCTGACCGGCTATGCAAGAATAGATGGTTGGGCCGTTGGGATTGTCGCTAACCAGCGCAAAGTGGTCAAGACCAAGAAGGGGGAAATGCGGTTCGGAGGTGTGATCTACTCAGAGTCTGCTGACAAAGCCACCCGTTTTATCGCAAACTGCAACCAAAAGAAAATCCCGCTGTTATTTCTCCAGGATGTAACCGGATTCATGGTAGGAAGCAAAAGTGAACATGGGGGAATTATAAAAGATGGGGCCAAAATGGTAAATGCGGTCAGCAATTCGGTGGTCCCAAAATTCACAGTAGTAATCGGAAACAGCTATGGGGCAGGTAATTATGCCATGTGCGGTAAGGCGTTCGACCCCAGACTTATCGTATCCTGGCCCAGTGCGGAACTGGCCGTCATGAGTGGAAATTCAGCGGCCAAAGTATTACTTCAGATAGAAACCGCTTCGCTCAAAAAGAAAGGAGAAACCATCAGCGAGGCACAGAAATCTCAGCTCTATGAGGAAATAAAGAGCCGGTATGACCAACAGGTATCCCCCTATTATGCAGCTGCACGGCTATGGACAGATGGTATTATTGATCCGTTAGATACCAGGAAATGGATTTCCATGGGAATTGAGGCAGCCAATCATGCACCTATTGAAAAACATTTTAATATGGGTATTCTGCAGGTGTGAGATTTAGTTTAATAACCCGTTCCCCGATGTTGAAAGGGACACCAGGTGCTGATTAACATCCTTTACCATCAATTTAAATAAACGGTATTGTTTGGTTTGGGTGGGCTGACCGTAATCAGTGTAGATGGTTAGCTTAAGGTAAGTCGGCGTTAGCCGCTTATTCCCCATATATTTTACATTTACAGGCCAGGTGCCCGTGATATAATCATCTATCAGAAACTCCTCGCAGGAATACCCCTTTAACTTTTCATCCGTGATCCGATCGGGTGCTTGTTTTAGTGTGTGTTCCCAGGTATATTGCTGATTTTCCGGATTTACGAACTGAAGATCAAATTCGGCCTCCCCGTCGTTCCATTCAAATACAAGGCGGGTTCCTTTAAACTCAGGGTCATTCAATTTAATGCGCCCCCCGGCGGTGGATACTACTCCTGCTCCATGGCGCGACAGATGATTGAAAAGATCCCTTTGAATTACTCTCTGGAATCCTTTATCCTTTTTGCTGAAATATCCATTTTCAGAAAGGTAGATAAAACGCGCGTAGAGGGAAGTCGCCTTTTTGTAAGCGCCAATGTCCTCGTAACTATTGGCCAGATCCATGTAGGATTGCGCATAATCGGGACGCAGCAGAAATACCTGTCTCAACAGTTCGTGGGCTTTGCCCCGCTTACCTCCCGCCTGGTAATGGTAGGCAAGTGCCTTAAGGGCAGGGGGATCCTCTTTGAACAAATGCCAGTGATCACGGACAATCTCTTCTGCCAGGACTTCACTCCTTCGTTCCGTCAAAAAGAATTGGTACATGTCTAGCACAAAGTAGGGCGAGTTTTTATATCTGCTCTTCAGGTCGTTATACATCTTCACTGCCTCATCGGTACTGCTGGCTTTCCTGAGCTGTTTCAGGTAAGAAGGGGCATTGCCCAGGAGATCATTGCCGGCAAGCGCCGAAGTAAGAGGTTGGCCGGTCTGGGACTCACGAATTCGGATCGCTTCCTTCTGTGCCAGGTTACGATTAAAATCGGAGGTCCTGGTATTTATAATGATCATCCCGCCTTTCCCAAATGTACCATACCGGGTCAGGGCACTGGCAGAAGAGATAACAGCGATCCGTTCAATGTTCTGAACGTCCAGGAAAAGGGGATACTCACTGAAAAATTGACCGTCAATGTCAAATCCGGCCGCCCCATTCCTTAGAGTTATTGACTGATTACTTCTGCCTGTTATACGATCATTGATAAGTTCTGTCCTTACTCCGGCAAATCTACCCCGAAGCGCAAGCGAGAGATCTGAAGTTCCCGATTTTATTTCGTTGGCATCAAGGATTCGAAGTGAAAATGATGCGGATTCTTTATCGAGAATTCCGAAAGCAGTGGAGATAAGATTCGGGTTGTGTTTGTATTCCCGGAATAATTCACTTTGCGATTTCAATATATTCTTCGAAACCGTCACGTTCTTCAATTTTTCAACTTTTGGGAACATTTGCACATTTAAGGTCCGCGTTACATCTTCAACTACAATTTGGACCGGCATCATGTTCCCGTGTGAAAAAAAGAGCTTATCACCTTTCTTTGCCAGAATTTCATACCTCCCGTCCTTTCCTGTTATAATATTTCCTGTAGCCTCGTTGATCGCGACTGTAACTTCGGGCAGCAGTGTATATTCATCCGAGACACTCCCCGAAATAGATTTTGATGAAGACTGTGCAATCATCAATTGGCTTGATACGAGAACAAAGAGTTGGAAAAATAACTTTTTCATAGCGATGAAACATTTAAGTTTACCAAAGAATCCTTCCCTCTAAATTTAAACTTTAATTCTGAGAAGTTGTGGCTTTTCCGTTGAATTCTCCAGCGCTACAGACCTGATTTCCATACGCTGCCCGGGTTTTCCGACATCATAGTAAATGAGAAATTTTAAATAAACAGGCTCCACTCCGGTAGGGGTACCTTTATGAACCTGAATGTGCCAATCTCCTTTTTGAGCATCGATCAAATGAAACTCCTCTGTGTTGATATCATTGCGTACATCAGAGTTAAATCTTTGAACATCAGCCAATGGCGAATGTTCCCATTTAAAAAAACGCCTCTCGGGATTAATAAATTTTAACTCAAACTGTGCATTGTTTTTACTCCACATAACCAAGATCCGCGCATCATACTGTACCTTATTCATGTACTTCTTGTCAGCTGCCCCAGGGAGGAGACCGCTCCCGTCCCTAAATAAGTTCCTCAGGGAATTTCCCGCCGGTTTTTCGAGTTCGCCGTAATCCGCTTCCGTCGCTGAAGGATAGAGCAGAGCGGTCAGCTGTTCATATGCTTTGACGTACTTTCCATTCGCTTCAAAAGCCAGCGCCAGATCGAGTTTCGACTGACCACTTTGGTCATCCAGATAAAATATGCGTCTGTATACCTCCAGAGCTTCCTTTGACTGACCTCGCGCATCATAGGTATAGGCGAGAATACGAAGACCCGGAATATTTTTAGGATTTAGTTCTGCAAGATTTGAAAGGATTCTTTGGGCGATTGATTCATCTATGGGCAGAAAATGTTGGAAGAGATCAATATAGTACGCCGGCACTGTCATAAATTCCTTACGTTGTTCCAGATACAAAGCATAGGCTGCCTTTACATCTTTGATTCCTGAGTAGGCCAACAGGTAGGACGGCGAATGTGCCTCCAAAGTTTCAGACAAGGGTTCAGTGTAAATATTATCCTGCCGCAAAGCCCTGTCCGAAGCGGTGGCTGTCGGACCTTTTCCGGGCATGGAGGATTTTGTAGTTATAAGAATGACGCCATTAGCACCAGCGGTTCCGTACTGCAAGGTTGCTGCCATTCCCTTCAAGACCGTTATATCAGCAATCGAACTGGGATCCAGAAAGGAAAAGTTGGCCGAGCCTGAAGTGCCACTTGCCGAGCTGGATTGTTGTTGGGGCACACCATCCACTATTACCAGACCATAATTATTGAGGAGCATTGAATTATTGGTTCTCATGGTCACCTTGCTAAGATCATCGGACCCGCCTAGCTTTACTCCGGAAAATCTGTTTTGAACTGATTGAGCTACGTTGGTGTGGATGGCAGAAATATCATTTTCATCGATCGATTGCACTGCCACTCCTACCCTATCTTTATCCACTTTCCCACGGCTTGTATAAATTTGCTTTGAGGCAGCTGCGCTCTTCTTCTCCTTACTTACAACCACTTCCTTTAACCGTATTCCCTGAGTCAAGGAATCAGCGGCTGCCATTTCAGGTGAATGCTTGAGGCCAACCTGTGGCGGGGATGCTTCAGGAACGTCCGTTTGGAAAATGGGCCGACCATAATCGAATAACCTGGCTTGATTCTTTACAAGAAGGGCGTTGAGGTCCATCTGATCTCTAAAAGGACTGCTGTTAACTACCAAGGTCTTAACGCCAAACAGCGGAAGTTCAGGTCCGTAACAATGTCCCCCGTCTGTGAACAGGAGTAATTCCATATGCTCTAATGACAGTCGTGACTCGATCGAGTTATAGTTAGTCGCGCCATCATATGGTGTATCAAGTAGCTTCTCCTTTAGAAGGTCCCAGTTTCCTGCAGTTATGGAATATTCCAGATTTTCGCGGACTTCATTACTAAAAACGAGGAGGTTGATCGAGACTTCGGGGTTTCTTTTAAAATAATTTTCCAGAAATTTAAAATCATTTTCCGGGATCCGGCTTTCCATGGAAAAAGAAGCATCCCATGCAAGCATGACACGCTTCACGACCGGAGTTTGTTGAGCGAAAACAGCGCTTCCACAGCCTATAAAAATGAATAAGAAGACCGGTATTTTCATACTACATTAACAATTAATTACCCTGATGATTCCTGTTTCCCGGAATCAAAAGCAATTTTGTCTGCCTCCCATTGACAAAGCGAAATCCACTACTTCCATAATAACCTGCCTCTTCCAGCATGATCCGAATATCCCGCTTCCATTCAGGAATGTTTACCGTTGTATTTAATTCTATGGCGTATACCGTTTCCGGCTGCAAGGGATAGCGTTCACCATCATCCTTCATCACACCACCCTGTGCATCCCACATACCAATAGTTGTACCTGCCGAATGGCCATACGATCCCAGGGGGTGTGTATAAATGGCGGGCTTAAGGCCGGCAGTAGTTGCCTCTTTGAGGGCTGCGGCAAGAATTTCATTACCAGTGCGCCCTGCTATCATATTTTTCGTTAAAAAATCCTGTACTCGGTTACCATCTGCAAGCGCTTTGGTCAAAAAGACAGGCGCCTCCGTCTCCTCCGGCAGGAGCACGTAGGCCAGTTCCTGACAATCTGTATTCAAACGCAGGTAGGTGATCCCAAAATCGCAGTGCAACAGATCGCCGGGTAGTATTACTTCACCCTCAGGCCGGCCGGAAAAGGAATATAAGTGGCTGACGAGTTCCTCAGAAGTACGCTGAATATCGACGGTGGGGTGAAACCAAGTTTCGAGACCAAGATCTGTTACTTTTTGCCTCATCCACCATTCTACCTCAGTGGTGGTGGTAATTCCAGGAGTGATTACCCTTTCAGAAAAAGCTTCAGCAATAATATCATGAGTGATGCTGACCAATTGGCTGTAAATAGTCATTTCCCTATGGATCCTTGTCTCTATCCACCGCACCGCCAATTGCTCAGCAGACACAACCTTATCCTGGTGCTTCTCAGGTAAATTCGCCATAAACTCATCGTAATCTGTCTTATCCAGACCATCCGCGATATTATGATCCCTGGAAAAATTAAGCCCGATCCTTGACGGGTTGCGTTCATCAATAAGCTGCATCAGCCTTTTCCACTGATCCGGTTCCTGCTCCATATCCCAGGCTGAGGTGATATTTTCTCCCACGTTGTAACGGGCTACGGCCAGTTTATCGAGGGTGCCTGCGGTCTTGTTCCTATAAAAAAGCAGAATGGTCCTCCGTCTTGCGTTGAGCCATGTGGCAGGTAACATCGTTCTGATCACAGGATCTTCATTATATTCCCTTGAAATCACAATCCACATATCCAGATCTGCCTTGTCCATCAGTTCCGGAAGCAAAACATTCAGTCTTTCATTTAGTATTTCATCCGTCACTCTTGCCCTTTCTACCTCAGGGAGGATAGGCTGAGCAAACACCGCGACGTGCATTAGTAAGATAAGCAGGGGGGCAAGATTTTTCATTTCCGGATTATAAAATTAAATTAGTGATTTGGTTTACAAATGCAAAGTAGCACAAAAACAACACAATGGAAAACACTCGCCCTTGAGTATTCTGGGATCGGTTATCCGGTAGGGATCATTCAATGGTCAAAATTGCCTTTGGCGTGATAATCTGCTGTAAGGAACGTATTGTACACGCCAAAATAGTGCTGATGCAAGTTAAGGCGAAGCCACAGCGCCTGAAGTCTATTTTTAAGTTTAAAGATGGGCTGACTTCAGACTTTCTTTTCTCTTTATTTTCCCATTTGCAGTCCATTGGAACCGCTCTGTTAAATGGACTTCCCTGGGTCTTTCATATTCAGAAAGGTCCGCATGCTGCTTTATATCCTCCGATAATTGCCGAATATCCAGATCGCCCTCTAAAAGAAGTACCAGTTTTTCACCCAGCTTTTTGTCAGGAATCCCGGCGACAAAGAATGGCAATGGAATGTATTGGGCGATTTTTCTTTCAACCTGTTCAGGAAATATTTTGATACCTCCGGAATTAATCACATGATCTATTCTGCCCAGCCACTCAAAACTCTGAGGAGATATAAGTCGAACCACGTCGTTGGAATGTACCGGGACTGAGGAAATTTCCGGGGCTGTCACTATCAGGCAGTTTCTCCCGTCAACAGATAAGTGTACGCCCGGAAGGGCATTAAAATATTCATTCTTAAGCTGATCATTCTGCGCTGCCATCGGATTTAGCGATTTCACGGCTATGTGGGTGATAGTTTCTGTCATCCCAAAAGTCTCATAAATGCGGGATTTGTTAGTTTTCAGGGCATTTTGTAAGGTCGGAGAAACAGGAGCACCTCCCACAATCAATTGTTTGATCCGTCCCAATTCTTCTAAGGAATTCATGACCTGCATCGGAACCATAGCCCCAAAATCATAGGACTTATTATTCACTTCAAGTGGCCTTGAGGAAGGTTGAATAAAGTCCAGTTCAAGACCCAGAACCATTGCCCGGACCAGCATCATCTTGCCTGCTATATAGGTGCTGGGAAGGCAATGCAAAGCGGAATTCCCCGGCTCTAAGCCGAAAAAGGCGGCTGTAGCCATTGCTGAATGGATCATTTGTCTTTTCCCGATCCGCAGCGCTTTCGCGATTCCGGTAGATCCTGAGCTGCTGACATCGACGGTATCAATGTCTGAAACCCAGCCCATCAGGAAATCCCCAATGGCCAACTTATACGCTTCTCCTTCCTTGATAAGATCATACGCCACCTCTTTCAGGTCCTCCCGAGTAAAATGAAATCCGTTCAACCTAAATCGTGGATGTATTTCAGAGAGTTCCGGGATCATTTATAGCGCTTTCAGATTCAACGGGCATTGGATGGACATTGCCCGTAAGACGTTCTTTCCAATTCCGCCAACCATATTTTTTATTAAATACATATAGCAGCATCGGATATATAACAATGATCGGGACAAATACATCCCATCCCAGTTCAGGCTCCGCGATGTCCCTATAGACTGAATCTGTCTGAAACGCCGTCCAGTCAGCCGTTACCAGCAAAGCCGCCGTAAGATTATTGGCAGCGTGAAAACCAAGAGCCAGTTCGAGCCCTTCATCCATTAAGGTTAGAATACCAAGAAAAAACCCGGTTCCGACATAGAAGATCATAATGCCATATCCCATCTTTTCGACCTCCGGATTAAAGGCATGAAGCAACCCAAAAACAACCGATGTAATCAGAAGTGGCCACCAGCGTTTCCCCGTTTTAATCCCAATGGATTGCATCAGATAGCCCCGCATGAAATACTCTTCAAAACTGGTCTGAAGCGGAATTAACAAGGTTGCAATCACCAGAAGAATAAGAAAAGGCACCGGCTGAAAATTATATTCATAGTCCTCAGGAGAAAAATAAATATCGAGGAAAATAAACAACACAGAAATGACCGCCCAAAGAGTAAAGGCGAATCCTATCCGCTTCCAGTCTACTCTTTTCCTGGATGTCGTGAGTGAGGTCAGACGCTGTTTATGCAAGTACTTAACGGTGACAAAAACAGCCAGCAAACCAATGGCAAAGGTCAATAACATCAGAAATAAAAACAGGTTGGATCCAAGAAGTGATGACATCCCCCCTAAGTCTGTGGGCATAGAACCTGTTTTCAGGGATTTAAAGATGAGAGCTGCAACGAGGGGCAGGGATCCAATAAGTTGCCAGCCGACTATGATAATGAGGATTCCCACGAGATAACGCCAGGATTCATGCAACCCCTTGTAAGCCTGTTCTATATACATAATTTTTCTATTAAATTCAGATTCCAGTCTTTGGTTTTAAGATAGTACAAATTGCCCTGATTGACGGTCAGCGGGCTTTCAAAATTATTGGTATACAGACTACCGGTTCCCAGGCCTTGCGGCATTGTCATTGGTAAGGTGGCTGTCCATTGGGCTATGGCGTTGAGCCCGATATTGCTCTCCAGCGCACTGGTAATCCACCATCCTATTCCTAAATGATCTGCAAGGCTAATCCATTCCATCGTAGCCGAAAAACCTCCCAAAAGGCTGGGTTTTAAAACAATGTATTGAGGCCGGATTTCTCGCAACAATTTTTCTTTTGCCTCCTGGCCGTACACCCCTATAAGTTCTTCGTCCAGTGCCACTGGCACCGTCCCCTCAGCGCATAATTGTTTCATAATTCCAAAATTTCCGGGAACTATTGGCTGTTCAATGGAATGAATTTCAAAGGCCTGTAATTTCTTTAACATTTTCTCAGCCTGGTTCAATGGGAATGAACCATTGGCATCTACGCGGAGGGTCAGTTCTTTTGCTGCATCCTGTTCTCTGATCCCGGCAAGTAAATCCAATTCTTTTTGAAAATCCAGGGCTCCAATCTTTATTTTAAGACAACGGAATCCACTTTGTAATTTTTCCGAAAGCTGTTCTTTCATATAATCTAAATCCCCCATCCAGATCAATCCGTTTATGGCAATGGGTTGTTCCTTATGTAAAAAATCAGATTCAAAAAGATGAAA
>JBGTMS010000162.1:0-7610 GCA_041743425.1 Zeaxanthinibacter sp.
CGCCGGAGGGACTGCCGACGAGTTTGGAGCAGATGGAAGCGGTTCGTGAGTCGCACCCGGCCATTTACAAGCGGTTCCGAATGACCCTCCCCGGGGAATTTGAATTCCGGCCTTTGGAAAATATCATTGAGAAACTTTCACAAAATAATGAGGCGCAGAATGGTCTTTGGATGCGGAGTCTTGGACAAAAGCAGTTACCGCTTCCATTGCAACAACAGCTCCTTGCTTACGTTTCGGATTATAATCTGTTGATAACGGCCACCTTGCCCCACCGCGATTTTTTGAACAAAGGAAAGACCTTTTATGCCAGCCTTGACCATGCCATCTGGTTCCACCGCGATTTTGATATGGAGGCCTGGCTTCTCTATACTATGGACAGCCCGAGTGCTTCCAATTCCAGAGGCTTTACGAGGGGAAGTATTTACGACAGGGCCGGCCGCCTGGTGGCTTCTGTAGCCCAGGAAGGACTTATCAGGCAGTCTACCTGAGAAAGACATCGTGTTGCAGTGGTTTGATCGGGATTTAGTTTTATACTAGCCAATACATTAGTATATTTGCCCCGCGAAAAAAGATAGAAGAAGGCCTGACGATATATAGGCAGTACTGCTGAGGTAGACAAAGGCTTAGCTTCATAACACAATGTCGCGCAAGTCAGATGAATTTAATTTCAGCCTTCTTAATTATACGTTCGTTAAGTGATGATAGCATAATGGTGGCATAGCTCAGCTGGATAGAGCACCTGCCTTCTAAGCAGGAGAATAAAACATACTGAAAAATACCAAGGTCGCGTAGCTCAGCTGGATAGAGCATTTGCCTTCTAAGCAAACGGTCACAGGTTCGAATCCTGTCGCGATCACTATAAAAAGGGAGTTTTCGAAAGAATAGATCCCTTTTTTGTTTTTTTAATTTGTCCATTTCAAGACAAATAATTCATCCAATTTTACTTTTCCTCAGAACTATTTTTATCTCTGAATTTCGAGAATGTGCATAGTTTGTGCATAGTTTTTAATTTTAACACTACTTAAATAAATTTTGGTACTAATTGTACTGTTGTGAATGCAAAACATATAATCACATCTGAGAACAGGTAAATTTTATTGATTGGCTTTTAACTTTTTTGTGAAAATCATCACTCTTTTATTTAACTGTCAGTCAACATAGATTGCCTCCTTTGTACAAAACGTTCCCAAGTAGTATTAGTGCCGTATGAGGTAAATTAACGAAACTATTAAAAAAAACGACAAATGGAACTGTAATCCTTTGTTTGAAACGCTTATCGAGCTGGTTTCTTAAAACGGCCTTTTTATGAGACCTATTATTCTATCACCTAAGCCATTAATTCTAATGTTAAAGCATTTCCTTAATAGTAGTAAGTTTCGAGTTTTCAAACCATTTCGAACATCATATTTAGACCAACTCCATGTTCTCTATCAACTTTTAAGGCTAAATCAAAAACAAATTATTTTATGAAGATGTCAAATTCTTGAAAGCTTATACAACTATCTTTATAGCTAAATATCCTTATTGATTCATACTTGCAAGCACAAGTTCAGGTACATCAAAATCCCAAAAAATGAACGAATTAACCGAATTGGTACTTCACACTGATGATGCCTTATTGGCGTTGGTGGCTGAAAACGTAAACAAAGCTTACTTCATACTTTTCATGATCATTATGCTGGAAACGGGATTGATATTTTTCCCTTTTCTCCCTGGCGATGGACTATTATTCTCGGCCGGAGTAATCGCAGCGACCACAGAATTGGAAGTCCTGGTGCTACTACCACTTTTGATCATTGCCGCAATTAGTGGAAACCTTTTGAATTATTATGTAGGAACCTCTCTCGGAATGGGATTAAGTACAAGTAAAAATTCCATTGTTCAAAACTTCTTGGGGAAGTACCTTCCAAATGCCGAAAAATATTACCAAAAGCACGGTAGTCAAGCGGTAATCATAGGGCGTTTTTTTCCGATTATCAGAACCTATATTCCGTTTGTAGCCGGCTTGGCCAAGATGGAGCAAAAGCTATTCGTTAAAAACACTATTATCGGTGCTATTTTGTGGATTTCTGTGTTTGTTCTGACCGGATTCTTTTTGGGTGAAATAGCGTGGGTCAAAAATAATTATGGCTTAATTTTTTTAACGCTCATCGCGGTTTCTTTAATGCCCTTTGTTTGGGCCATGTTTCGCAGAATCGTTCTTAAAAAATAATAACTGATTTGGAACTTAAATGTATCAATTTCCAAGGAAGTTGAATTGGGCCCCAAACTATAAATTTACCACTGAAGCGGTTATTATTCATATATTTTTGAGGTGCGTTTTAATTATACTTCTTTCCAAACTAGATAAATTGTATAGATTAAAAAGAAGACTAGCATGAGAGCCGATTGCCATCTTTCAAGCTGGTTTCTTTTTCCAATAAACATAGCAATAAAGAGAAATAAAGTTCCTCCTAATAAAATCGCAATGTCTATATTAAAGTTTTGGTTGAAAGAAATAGGCTTAATAAAAGAACTTACAGATACTATGAACAGAATATTGAAAATATTCGAACCAACAACATTCCCAATTGCTATATCACTGTTTTTTTTAGTGGCTGCAACTATGGATGTTACTAATTCAGGTAAAGAAGTACCTGCAGCAATAATCGTCAAACCAATAATTTTTTCGCTGACCCCTAAATTTGTTGCTATCAGGATACCATTATTCACAACCAATTGGCCTCCAACTATAAGACCTGCAAAACCTAATACTATTAATCCCCATATTTTGAAATTTGATTTATGCTGATAAGAAGCTACTATATTTTCTTCTGTTTTCATTTGTTTAAAGGCATAATACAGGAACGCAGCAAAACCTAAAAGTAAAATTCCCCCATCAACTCTTGAAATTTCAGAAATATCACTTAAGAAAAAATTGTTGGCCATTACAAGAAGCAATACGCCTGCGATCAATGAAATCGGAATCTCCCACCAAACAGTTGAAGACTGAACTGTAATAGGGTAAATTAAGCCTGCTATTCCCAATATTATAAACAAATTAAAATTGTTACTGCCAATAATGTTTCCAAATACAATATCTGGATATCCATTAAAGGAGGCGATAGCATTAACTACTAATTCAGGTGCGGACGTACCAAAAGCAACAATTGTCAATCCTATCACTAAATCCGATATTTTGTGTTTTTTCGCTAACGAAGATGCGCCATCCACTAACCAATTCGCTCCAGATATTAAAGCAGCAAATCCCGCAATTATTAAAATCATAGATGTAATCATAATATGGTTTTCTTATTTTTAAACAAACTGTAGCGTTTGAATTGAAGGCAATGGCCTTCTAGACAAGCTGATTTTTTTAATTCTTAAAAATTGATTCGATCAAGACTTTACATGCAACCTACTGTGTCTGAATCCGAATAGGAAGTAGACTACAACACCGAGCACCATCCATAGTGCAAAGCGTATCCAAGTTACATACGGCAGGGCGATCATCAGTCCAAGACAGATCAAAACGCATAACGAACAGACAACCTTGAAGGCAGGTGTTTTAAATTTTCGGGGAGAATCAGGTTGTTTGATGCGTAGCACCCAAATACCGATAGCCACAAGTACAAAAGCGAATAAAGTGCCGATATTCGTAAGTTCGGCGGCAACCCCAATATCGATCGTACCTGCAAGGGTGGCAACGAACAAACCCACCACGATAGTTGCAAAAGAGGGTGTAAAAAAACGTTTGTCGACTTTGCTGAACTTGTTTCCTAGCAGGCCGTCCCTACTCATGGCATAAAGAATCCTGATTTGACCCATTTGCATGACCAGCAGAACACTGGGCATGGTTATGGTTATGCCAATAGCTATGAGTAAGGCTATATTATTCTCCCCAACCGAGATCAATGCCTCGGCAACAGGTTTTTCATTGGCCAGAACATCCAAAGGAGCCATACCCGTTAATGCCCCCGCCACGATGATGTAAAGAATTGTGCATGCCACCAACGCAAAAATCATTGCCCGCGGCAGGTCCCGCTGCGGATTTTTGGCTTCTTCAGAGGTAGTACTTACCGCGTCGAACCCAACATAGGCAAAAAACACCAAGGCGGCTCCGCTCATGATTCCTTTCCAACCGTTGGGCGCGAAAGGTTCCCAATGCACATCGGGGTTAAAATGGGGAAGACCGAACCACAAAAAGATACCCACCAAAATCAACTTTACGATGACCAACGTTGCATTGACCCGTGCCGATTCTTTGATGCCTACGTATAGCAACATAGTTACGAGCAACGTAATTACAATAGCCGGTAGGTTAAGCAATGCTATGTCATGTGGAAAGGTGGAAATCACATCCATGTATTTAGTTTCCAAAGCAGGGGTCAATACGGTCCAAGAACCCGATGGCAACTGTACCATTTCGGTTCCTGTTGCACCTGACATCCATCCTGGTAGGTACCAGCCGAATCCATCTAAAAGATTTTTGAAATAACCACTCCAGCCAATGGCCACTGCTACGTTTCCCACGGCATATTCCAATATCAGGTCCCATCCAATAATCCAGGCGATAAGCTCCCCAAAAGAATGATAAGAATAGGTATAGGCACTACCGGACACAGGTATCATAGAAGCAAATTCCGCATAACATAGTGCCGCAAAAAGACAAGCAAGACCCGTTATTATAAATGAAATGGTCAAAGCGGGCCCAGCACCAAGCGCGTGCTCAGTACCTGCGGCCGCTTCGCCTGTAAGAACGAAAATACCTGTGCCGATAATGGCGCCTATACCTAACATCGTCAGATCGAAAACGCTCAGCGATCTCTTTAAAGAAGACTCTTCAGATTCTTTCTGAAGGCTTTCCAATGATTTTTTTCTAAATAATTGAGGTATCATATAATTCTATTGTTTTTACATTTAAGGCAATCTTACCACGTTTATTTTTTCGCTCGGGCCTACATTAATTGGAATTTTCTCCTCAATTGAGTTGGTTGAGTCCAATCCGAAATCTTCCATTGCCGAGAGCCCGGTAGTTTTCAAAAGGCGATAGATACGTACGGCGAATATTTCTTGAATTGAAAGATGGTTATCGGTAGCTACCTTTGAATTGATCAACACATATTTAAAGTCGGCAGGAACGTCACTTTCTGCATTGGGGAAGAATACATTTTGACCACTTATTTCTCCCACTTTGGTTAGATCATTATGAATTTTCCTCATCATATAGTCAATTAAATGTGGTTCTTTAAAGCCCAAATTCAACTTGACAAAGAAGCTTTTTTGTGGAATAACAGTTTTTGTACTATATGACACTCCATAGGGGCTATCAGTAACTTCGATATGCAAAAACCAATAGATCGCCGCCTTTTTTGGTTGAGAACGGAACAACGAATGCACTATGGTTACATCGATGAAGTTTGTTCTTGAAGAGCGTGTAAGGAAAACTAGGTTTGTTGCCAAGAATGGAATGCTGATATCATTAATAACACCTAACAATAATGGCTTAATCTGCTCTACTTTTTGGTATTCAGCAACTTTGCTACGTAGTTTTCTTGCCCTATGGTAGAAGAACAAAAGGGCAAATAAAATTGCTGCCACTACCAACGTGAACCATCCACCATGGACTATTTTATTGAGATTCGAAATGAAGAATGTACCTTCAACAATAATAATGATGACAAAAACTAATATTATTATGGCTCTTCTATTCTTATAATTGGTAAGTAAGAGATAGCCGAGCAGCAAACTGGTCATAAGCATATCTATAGTTATGGCAAGCCCATAGGCCGATTCCATATTGATAGCTTTTTTGAATATAAAAACCACCAATAAACAACCTGCCAAAAGAAAATAGTTGATGAATGGTATGTAAATCTGACCTTTGTGGGTGGATGGATATTTCACTTTTAGGTTTGTCCATAATTTCAGCTTAATTGCCTCGTTCACCAAAGTAAATATGCCAGTTATAAGTGCTTGGCTCGCAATGATAGTCGAAACGGTGGCAATACCTATGATATATGGCAGCCAATTACTTGGCACGGTGGCGTAAAAGATTGATTTAACAGAAGCTCCCTTTTCAATGGACAGACAAAAAGCTGCTTGTCCGAAATAGTTGAGCAATAACATGGTCAGTACAAAAAACCAAGTAATCCTGATGTTCTTTTTACCACAATGACCTAGGTCAGAATATAGCGCTTCGGCTCCCGTAGTACATAAAAAGACCGCGCCAAGAATCCATAACGCGCTAGGATATTGGACCAAAAATTCGAAAGCATATAATGGATTTATAGCTTTTAGAACTTCAGGATTAAGCAAAAGCTGATTCAGTCCCAGAACACCGAGGGTTGCAAACCAAATGAACATTACTGGGCCAAAAAGAATGCCTATTTTTTTAGTGCCGAACTGTTGGATTAGGAAGAGGGCTATCAGTATACCGCATACAATGGGTAGTATTGGAATGCCTTCATACAGAATATCAAGACCTTCTACTGCAGATGAAATGGAGATGGCGGGTGTGATGAATCCATCACTTATCAAGGTAGCGCAACCTATCAAGGCCGGATAAATGATCCACTTCGATTTCGTCTTGCGAAGTAGGGCATACAGCGCAAAAATTCCACCTTCCCCATGGTTATCGGCATTGAGTGCCAAATAGATATACTTGAAAGTGGCAATGAGCATCAGCGTCCAAAAAATGCAGGACATACTGCCCATGACCAATAAAGGGTCAAAATTAGTTCCTTGGGTAATGGCAGTATAAACGTAAAGGGGTGAGGTGCCGATGTCACCGAAGGCAATGCCCAGAGTTATAAGAAGGGATGTTGCGGAAATTTTTTGTAGTTTATCCTTCATTGGTTCAATAGCAAGTAGGTGCCTATACCCGATATATACCCGATCAAGGCCAGCCAGGCAAGGTGCCTCAAGTACCACAGAAAATCGATTTTTAGAATGCCCATGGCTGCAATACCCGCTGCCGAACCAATGATCAGCACACTACCGCCCGTACCTGCACAGTAGGCCAACAATACCCAGAATTGATGATCTTGGGGGTATAGATCCATACTGTACATCCCCATGGCCCCTGCGACCAAGGGCACATTGTCTATAATCGATGAAAGTAGCCCCAGCAGGCCATTGATAACATATAGATTCTTAAAGGTGTCATCCAAAACGCTGCCCATTACATTTAGCGACCCATTCGTTTGCATGGCGGCAACCGCCAATAGAATCCCCAAAAAAAACAGAATACTAGGTGTATCGATTTTTTGAATCGTTGCCGCCACCGAAAAATGTCGTCTTTCAATGCTGGTTTTATTTCTGTGGATAATTTCGGTGACCAACCAAAATACAGAAAGGCTAAACAGCATTGCCATAAAGGGCGGCAAATGGGTTATGGACTTAAAGATCGGCACCAAAAATAGAAGCGTGACACCAAGTATAAGGATGCCGTTGCTCTCCAAAGAACTTATTTTATTGTCGACTGCAACGCCGCTACCAACATCACGGATTACAACTCCCCGAAACCGATAAGAAACAATAGCCAACGGTACCAATAGACATACCAAACTTGGCAAAAAAACGTCGGTGATTATGGCGTTCGAAGATACCTGTCCGCCGTTCCAAAGCAT
>JBGTMS010000163.1:0-18642 GCA_041743425.1 Zeaxanthinibacter sp.
TGATTCCGGAGAAGAGCAGGCCCTGAGGCGCAACATACGGATTGGCAAACAGAATTCCAGATACTATGAAGTGCTGGAAGGCCTTCAGCCCGGTGAAAAAGTAATAACAAGCAATTATGATAATTTCGGGGAGGCCCAGAAAATCATTTTGAAATAAGGAACCTTTAAATCGGCATGGACCTGAGTCCGGTAAAAAACAGATGATTTTTTAAAAATACCGTGTTTCAACTGTCACAATAAGTGTTGGTTATGGTCTTTAAGGGTGGAGACCGGCCGATTCGCTGCTCCAGGGACAAACTCCATGTTCCGGATCTATATGAATACGGTTTTCAGGGAGGCCATTGGGATATTTAAGGAATGACAAAAATTTAAATCACCAACATGATACAGATCCAAAATTTACAAAAGAGTTTCAGGACAGAAGAGGTCGAAACCCTGGCGCTTAATAATGTCAATATGAAAATTGCAGAGGGAGAATTTGCCGCCATTATGGGCCCCTCCGGCTGTGGTAAGTCCACATTGCTTAATATCATTGGGATGCTTGACAATCCCACGGCAGGGAGTTACAAATTTGCGGGCCATGAAGTGAGTGGCCTGAAAGAGCGACAAAGGACTTCTTTGAGAAAGGGGAATCTCGGCTTCGTTTTTCAGAGTTTTAACCTCATTGACGAACTCACTGTTTACGAAAATGTCGAATTGCCGCTGATCTATCTTAAGATGAATAAAGTCGAACGTCGGGAGAAGGTGACAAAAGTACTGGAGCGTATGAAAATCGCCCATAGGGAAAAGCATTTTCCCCACCAGCTGTCGGGGGGTCAACAGCAACGGGTGGCCATTGCCAGGGCTGTGGTAACCCGTCCAAAACTGATCCTCGCGGATGAGCCCACAGGGAACCTGGATTCCAAGAACGGCACCGAGGTAATGAACCTGCTGACGGAACTGAATCAGGAGGGAACAACCATCGTAATGGTCACACACTCAGATCATGATTCTCATTACGCCCACAGAGTGATCAACCTCTTTGACGGGCAGATCGTTACTGAAAGTCAGAACAGGGCCATGGGGGCTATGATCTAGTATACTACTTATCCGGAATTCAGACTGCCGGGGAAGTTGAGAGATTGCAGGGTTTATTCATCAATCGGAATTCATCAGCCATGTTAAAAAACCATCTAAAAATCGCCTGGAGAAACCTAAAGAGACATCCATTATTTTCCGCAATTAACATTCTTGGACTATCCATAGGATTGGCCAGCGCCTTCCTGATTTACTTTTGGGTAACCGACGAATATAAGGTTGACAGCTTTCACATTAATGGCGACCGACTTTACCAGATTATGGAAAAAAGTACCGAGAATGGTATTGTCAGGATCCATGACGGCACACAGGGGCCCCTTTCGGAAGCTCTGGAAAAGGATGTACCGGAGGTGGAGAATGCGGTCACAGTTATGGATCTTGGAAAAGAGGGGATGGGTCTCACCTTCAGGAACGGCCTGAAAAATTTTAAATCGGAGGGTCTCTTTGCGGGAAAGGCATTTTTCGAAACTTTTTCCTTTCCATTATTGTACGGAAGCCCTGCGGATGTCCTTTTAAATAAGGAATCCATTGTTGTTTCAGAGAATTTTGCCGCCAAATTATACGGCTCTGCAACAAAGGCAATAGGTAAATCCCTCGAATATGAAATGTTCGGGACCGTACAGACCGGATTGATTTCTGGTATTTTCAGAAACCTACCGGGCAATTCAACCCTACAATTCGATTATGTAGCCACCAAGCAGAAATTTGTGGAAGACCTATGGACCAATGGTCTTATATGGAATAACACAGGCCCGCAAACCTATGTGTTACTCAAACCGAATGTGGATATAGCCGCTTTTGACGTTAAAATAAAGCACCTGATAGACAAGTACGCTGAGTATAATAGCTTTACCCTTTTTACAAGAAAGTTTACGGATACCTACCTCAGGGGAAATTTTGAAAATGGCGTTCAAAGCGGTGGCAGGATCAATTATGTACGCTTACTTGGGTTTATTGCCGTGTTGATATTGCTAATTGCCTGTATTAATTTTATGAACCTATCCACTGCCAGGGTTTCCAGCAGATTCAAGGAGATCGGAATAAAGAAAACAATTGGGGGAACTAAAAAAGTTTTGATCACCCAGTTTCTTTCAGAGTCCGTCCTGCTTACTTACCTATCACTGGTTCTAGCGCTTGTTCTGGTTATTGCGCTTATCCCACTCTTTAACTTTGTCACAGGGAAAGAACTTGGTTTACATTTCAACCCGGGAGAAATTATAATTATCCTGGTTATAACCCTCATGACCGGACTGATATCCGGAAGTTACCCTGCATTTTATCTTGCAAATTTCAGTCCCCTCGCGGCATTGACCGGCAAATTACAGAAAATAGGAAGTGTAATAAATGCACGCAAAGGACTGGTGGTATTTCAGTTTATGGCCTCGCTGGTGTTGATCATTTCAGTTCTGGTAATTAATGAGCAGGTCCAATATGCCCTCAATAAACCCGTCGGCTATGAAAGGGAACATGTGATTTCCTTTGACCTCGAAGGAAAAGCATACGCAGATACCCGGGTATTTTTTGAAGAACTGGATAAAATTGATGGGGTGGTCAGTTTAGGGGCTATCAGTGAGTCGATCATCAGTGAGGAAGGGGGATTTTCTACCTATGGTCTGGAATGGCCGGGGAAAAAAGAGGGCACTGAAATCGATTTTATCGTCCGTAAAGTGGATGAGCACCTCATAAAAACCCTCGGAATCGAAATTGCGGAAGGCCAGGGTTTTGCCCGAGAATTAGGTGCCCGGGAAATGTACCTGATCCCGAATCAGGAAGCCATTAAGTTAATGGGGATAAAAGATCCCGTTGGAAGTAAGGTAAATCTATGGGGCGAGGAAAAGACCATCCTGGGGGTCATGAAGGATTTTAATACTGCATCCGTAATAAAGCAGGTTTCCCCGGTTATTTTCACTTATTCCCCGAATCAAATGAGCATGGCAATACTCAAACTGCAATCTGGCATGGAACATAAGGCACTGAAACAAATTGAAGCGGCCTATACAAGTTTTAATCCCGGATATGAATTCAATTTTACTTTTTTGGATCAAACATTTGAGCAACAATACCTCTCTGAAAAACGAATTCTCAGCCTCGGCCGGTATTTTGCTTATCTCGCTGTCTTCATTTCCTGCCTTGGTCTTTTTGGGCTTGCCGCTTTTGATACGGAACTACGTAATAAGGAGATAGGAATACGAAAAGTATTGGGTTCCTCCGCGGTCGGAATTCTGAAATTGCTTTCTACTGACTTTATCAAACTCGTATTGATTGCGATCGTAATCGCCACCCCTATTGCATGGTATCTTATGAATGATTGGCTTTCTCAATTCGCCTACCGCATTTCTATCAGCTGGTGGGTCTTTGTCATCTCCGGTCTTGCAGCGATCCTCACGGCTATTTCTACCATCAGCTTTCAGGTTATCCGGGCCGCAATTGCGAATCCTGTAAAAAGCCTGAGGGCAGAATGAGTGCCGGTCATCTAATAAAGGAAGAACAACTATGTTAAAAAATCATCTGAAAATCGCCTGGAGAAACATCCTGAATAATAAGGGACTTTTCTTGATAAATAGCATCGGACTTTCCATTGGTATTGCAGCGTGCCTTACCATTGCTTTATTTGTCAAAGATGAAATGTCCTATGATCGCTATAACGAATATGCTGATCGTATTGTACGGGTCGTGCTCAATGCCAAGATTGGAGATGAGATCATACAGGAGGCTAGTGTCATGGCACCGGTGGCTGCTACCCTCACCCAGGAATTTCCCGAGGTAGAGGCTGCAACCCGGATCATCTCAATTTCGGACAGGACACGAGTGACGTATAACGGCAAAACCATAAGAAAAGGGAAGCTGGCATTTGTTGACCCTGATTTTTTTGAGGTTTTTACGCTTCCTCTGATTAAGGGAGATGCAAAGCAGGCCCTGAACGGAACGGGATCTGTAGTGCTTACCAGGGAACAGGCCGAAACCTACTTTGGCGCGGAGGACCCTATAAATAAAACACTATTAATTGAGGACATCGGCTTGTATGGTGTTAATGATTACATCGATACCAGCGGGCCGTATACCGTAACAGGGATCGTGGATGCATTCCCGGATGCTTCCCATATGAATTTTGATCTGCTGGTTTCTATGGCCAGTAATGCGGACGCGGACAATCAAAGTTGGTTAAGCGGCAGCTACCATACCTACCTCTTACTTCAGCCCGGAACAGCCATCGAATTGCTCGAAGCGAAAATGACAGGAATTACTAAAAAGTATATGAGTGCGCAGTTAGAAACCAGTCTGGGTATGTCGTATGAAAAGTTTTTTGAGAGCGGTAATAGGGTAGGCCTGGAATTCCAACCTCTCAAAAAGATCCATTTGTATTCTAATTTGAGGGGTGATTTTGAACAGGGTGGCAATATCGATACGGTTTATATTTTTTCGGCCATTGCCCTGTTTACCCTGCTGATCGCCTGCATTAATTTTATCAATCTCTCAACTGCGGGTGCCTCCAAACGTATCAAAGAAATCGGGATGCGGAAGGTCCTCGGGTCAGCCAGGAATCAATTGATCTTTCAGTTTCTCACTGAGGCATTTTTCTCAGTGGTTTTTGCCATAGGGATCGGATTACTTCTATTTTACCTTGCCTTGCCTTATTTCAATGAGCTTACGAGCAAACATTTTGATTACAACCACCTCCTTAGCCCATGGTTCTTTGGCGTCCTCCTTTTGCTCACAGTGTTGATAAGTGCACTGGCCGGGGCATATCCGGCTTTCTTCATGTCAGGATTCAAACCTATTCACTCCTTGCGCAATGTTCTGAACACTGGCAGAAGTAAAGGCATTCGAAGTGGACTGGTGGTATTTCAATTCGCCATTTCAGTGGGTCTTATCTTTGCCGTGCTGGTTGTCAGTGAGCAGATGAGCTATATTCAGAAAAAGGATGTGGGTTATAACCGCGAGGGTCTTATAGTGCTCAGAGATGCCGGATTGCTTGGCAGTCACCTTCCTGCATTTAAGGCAGAACTTGAAAAGGATCCGCGAGTTTCACACATAACTACTTCGGCGTATGTCCCTGCGGGTCCTTCAGATAATTCGCAATCGATGGTTTCGACCATGGATGAAAATCTAAAGCTCCGGGTAAGGTCCTACGGAGTGGATGAACACTATATAGCCACCCTCGGAATGCGGCTGTTGGAAGGCCGTAATTTTTCCAGGGAATTTGGTGATGAGGAAAATAACATTATCATCAACCAGACAGCAGTGCGGGTTTTTGGACTGGGGGACCAACCGGTTGGCAAAACCCTGCTTGAGTCCACAGACAATCAGGGTGGAAAAAAACCCCTCCGTATCGTTGGAGTGGTACATGATTTTAATGTACGGTCGCTGCATGAACCCATGGAACCGGCCATGATGAAATACAATCCTTATTATGGACTGATTCTACGGTCAAAAATAGCGGATATGTCCGGGCTAATTGCGAATATGGAAACGCTCTGGAATTCTTTCGGCACAACGGAAAATTTTGAATACGCCTACCTGGATGAATTGTACAATCAAACCTACCTTCCCGAGAGGAACATGAGACAAATGCTGCAATTATTCGCTATTCTGACCATTTTTGTTGCGTGTCTGGGTCTGTTGGGACTGGTAACATATACCACCAGGCAACGATTCAAGGAAATTGGGATAAGGAAAGTCTTAGGCTCATCCGTATCCGGGATCGTGGGCTTGCTGGCTCTTGATTTCCTGAAATGGATCGTAATTTCCATGGCGATTGCATTTCCCATCGGATTCTGGTTAATGAAGGAATGGCTGGAAGATTTTGCCTTCCATATCGAAATCAAATGGTGGGTATTCGCCCTTTCCGGGATTATTACATTGATGATTGCATTTGCGACAATTTTTTCAAGGAGTATACAGGCAGCGCTAATGAATCCTGTCAAAAGTTTGCGCACGGAATAAACAACCAATACTTAAGATTCTTTGTAAGTGTACATGCTATATAAAAATTGTACAGCCTCTATGGCCAATCCGGTAAATGGCCTGAGGACCGAATGAATCCGGCAGCTTTGAAGTTGATATAATAATATAAATGGAATAATATGTTTACAAGCTATCTGAAAATTGCCTGGAGGAACCTGAAGAAGCATAAAGGGTATTCGGCTATAAACATTGGGGGACTCGCCCTGGGAATGGCCGTAACTCTTATTATCGCTCTTTGGATAGAAGACGAACTCACCTACAATGATTATTTCCAAAACCGCGAACAGATCGCACAGATCTACCAATCGCAGTCGTTTAACGGGCAGACGGGAACCGGACAGGCTATTCCAAGGCCGTTGGAAAAGGCATTGCGGGAAGGCTATGCCGACAATTTCAGGCATATAGTTATGTCTTCATGGAACAATGGGCAATACCTGAACTACAAGGAGTCCAGTTTGTCCAGGACAGGTAATTTTATGCAACCCGGGGCTCCGGATATGCTGAATCTTAAAATCCTGAAAGGAGAAAAGGACGGGTTGCGGGAGATCAATTCTATTATGCTTTCGGAGTCTGTAGCGGTAGCTTTGTTTGGAGTGGAAGAACCTGTGGGGAAGGTGATCAGGGTGAATAGTCAGTTTGATATGTTGGTAACGGCAGTGTATGAGGATATCCCGGTGAATAACGACTTCAATGATGCACAGTTTCTGATGCCCTGGGAGAAATATATAACCACACAAGAGTGGGTGAAAGAATCTGAGGACGATTGGGGTAACAATTCGTTTCAGATGTTTGTACAGCTGCCGGACAATGCCAGCATGGATAAAGTTTCGGCCACCATCAGGGATGTTAAAAAGAACCTGAATGAGGAATCTGTGGAATTCAATCCCCAATTGTTTCTTTTTCCAATGAGAGATTGGTATTTGCGGGGCAATTTTGAAAATGGGATACAGCAAGGGGGGAGGATAAAATACGTATGGCTGTTCGCTATCATCGGGGCCTTTGTATTGCTTCTTGCCTGTATTAACTTTATGAACCTGAGTACCGCCAGGTCAGAAAGAAGGGCGAAAGAAGTTGGTATCCGAAAATCAATTGGCTCCCAGAGGAAACAGCTGATCTATCAGTTTTTAAGCGAATCTTTTTTGGTAGTCTTATTCTCCTACATTCTGGGGATTATCATTGTTCTGGTGACCTTAGGTAAGTTCAGTGAACTGGCCAGAAAGGAAATTAATTTTCCCTGGGATCATCCGGCTTTCTGGTTGATTTCAATCGTCTTTATTGTATTTACTTCGCTGCTGGCCGGTAGTTATCCGGCATTATATCTCTCTTCCTTCAGGCCCGTCGAAGTACTAAAGGGAACTTTTCGTGGCGGCAAGTATGCCGGGACCCCCAGGAAAATCCTGGTAGTGCTGCAATTTACAGTTTCTGTTGCTTTTATCATTGGGACGGTAATCGTTTTGCAGCAGATCAACCACGCCAAGAACCGGCCGGTAGGTTATGATAAGGAAGGGTTGGTTCAGATACCGATTATCAGCCCTGATTTTTCCGGGAAATATGATCTTATGAGAAGTGAATTTTTGGGGTCCGGGGCGGTAGCGGAGATGTCGACTTCCAGCAGTCCGACCACCAATATATGGTCTAACAGGAGCGGGTTCATCTGGGAGGGTAAACCTGAAGGTTTCCAGGAAGACTTTGCCTGGACTGAAGTCTCGGCAGAATACGCAAAGTCATTGAATCTTAAAATCGTTGAGGGTAGAGATTTTTCCAGAGAATTTGCCTCGGATTCCAATGCAATACTTATCAATGTAACTGCCAAAAAATATATGGGACTTACCAATCCCATCGGCGTGCTTCTGAAGGATGATGACGAGGAAGATCCTGGAGAGCCACTTATGATAGTCGGCGTAGTTGAAGACATGATCGCTCAGTCTCCTTATGAAGCGGTTAAACAGGGAATATATGTTTTTGATAAAAATGAAAATGTCAGTTATTATAACCTGAGATTGAACCCAAAGCAAAGCGCAAGTCAGAATATCGCGATTATTGAAAGGGTTTTTAAGGAACATTTTCCGGACATCCCGTTTCAATTTGAGTTCGTGGACGAGCAGTACGGTGCCAAATTCGCCTCGGAGGAAAGGATTGGGACACTGTCGTCTATTTTCACCTCTCTGGCCATCCTCATCAGTTGTCTGGGGCTCTTTGGTCTTACGTCCTTTGTTGCAGAACAGCGTACCAAGGAAATTGGGGTAAGAAAAGTACTGGGCGCTTCGGTTTTCAACGTATGGAATATGCTGTCCAAAGATTTTTTAAGGCTGGTGATTATTTCCTGTTTTATCGCTGTTCCCGTTTCCTACTACATCATGAATGGTTGGTTACAGGATTATCCGTACCGCGTGATCCTTTCCTGGTGGATATTTGGTCTGGCTATTATTGGGGCGCTCCTGATCACCCTGATCACAGTTAGCTTTCAGGCGGTCAAGGCGGCCATGGCCAATCCGGTACATAGCCTCAGGACCGAATAACAGGGATAGATTCAGCCGGCGAAATCACTGGCAGTTGGCCTCATCATAAATTTAAACGAAAAAATGATCAAGAACTATAGCACCATCGCCTGGAGAAATCTTATGAGGAATAAAGTTTTCTCTTTGATTAATATTGCAGGTCTGAGTATAGGCCTGGCTTGTTGCCTGCTCATTGTTCTCTTCGCCAAAGATGAGCTTAGCTTTGATCGGTTCCACAAGGACATAGATAATTTATATCAGCTGACGTGTCGTGTGGTTGAGAACAATGGCAAGGAATCGCTGTTCGGAATTGCATCGGATATTCAGGGGCCCACATTTGCCAGAGAGATTCCGGAAATTCAAAAGGCGGTGCGTGTATCAGATTTCAACCTCATCGTTAAGCAGGGCCAAGAGACTTTTGAAGAAAAGGTAACCTTTGCCGATCCTGATTTTTTCGAGGTGTTTTCTTTCTCCCTGTTAAGGGGAGAATCGAATAAGGTTCTCGACGACATACACTCCTTGGTACTCACTGAGGAAATGGCAAAAAAATATTTTGGAGAAACGGATCCCATTGGAAAGACATTGGAATTGATGGCAGACACAACATTCGAATCCTTTGTGGTTACGGGCGTTGCACAAAGGGCTCCGGAAAATTCCAGTATAAAATTTAATCTCCTGCTTTCCTTCAAATACCGCGATGCTCATGATCCTGACAACCAATGGCTTAATCTCAGCTATCCTACCTACCTGGTCCTTAACCGGAATGCCGATATTCCTGCGGTGGTAGCTAAAATGGCACGCAGCTTTGAGGCAAATGCGGGCCAGCAGATAAAAGAGGAGAAAGAGCATGGCTTAGATACACAATTCCATTATGGGCTGGAACCTTTGCAACAGGTGCATCTCAATAAAGAAATTATGTACCGCCCGGAACCAAGTGATCCCGTCTATTCATATCTCCTGTCAGGTATCGCCCTGTTTCTGTTACTCATAGCCTGCATCAATTTTGTCAACCTCACAGTCTCGAAATCCCTTAAGCGCGGAAAGGAAATTGGTATCCGGAAGGTTGTAGGCGGAGAACGCAGGCAACTGATTCTGCAATTCCTTGGGGAATCATTTATCCTTTGCCTGATCTCCTTTTCGCTCGCCTTTATCCTGGCCAACCTCGCCTTGCCCATCTTTAATGAACTTTCCAACAAACGACTGGAAATAGGCTATCTATTTGACTACAAGCTCGTGATTTCCCTTGCTCTTCTGTTTATTCTGACCGTATTGGCCGCGGGATTTTATCCTGCTCTGGTTTTGTCCCGGTTTGACCCTGTAAAAACCCTCTATAACCGGATGACCTATTCCGGCAGGAATTACCTCGCAAAAGGACTTATCATTTTCCAGTTCTGCCTGACCACCTTTATGCTCATCACAACACTTTTTGTTAACAATCAGTTCCATTTCCTGACCCATGAGGATCTGGGATATAATGATAAAAACCTAATGGTATTGGATCTACCTTATAATTCCGGCATATCACTTACCAACACAGTATATGATGAAATAAAGGCGCTCACTGGAGTACAGGCCATAGGCAGGCGGCAGGTTGGTTTCTGGGGCACAAACTCAAAAGCAAATGGATTTGACATTCCGGTAAGTTATGACCATATTGATACGGCGTATCTGCCAACCATGGAAATCGAATTGATGGAAGGAAGGAACTTTTCCCAGGAATTCCCAGCGGATTCTCTCAGTTCCGTCCTCGTAAATCAGGCCTATGTAGAGGCAGCAGGCTGGAAGGGGACGGCCCTGGGAAAAACCATTGATTTTTTTAACGGGCAGGTAGCGAATTTAATTATTGTTGGAGTTGTAAAGGATTACCATTTCGGCTCCTTAAAACAAAAGATATCCCCTCAGATATTCACAATGCTGCCTGGCATACCTTTTAATAGCCTGTTGATAAGGATCCCCCCTGAACGACGGTCAGAAACAATTGCCGCCATTCAAAAAGTGCACCATTCCATTTTACCATTCCATCCTTTCAAATACGATTTCCTGACAGACCTCAACACGATGAGTTATCAGCAGGAGGCCCGATGGAAGCAGATCGTGGGTTTTGGCGCCCTGCTGATGATCTTTATTTCCAGCATCGGCATGTTCGGCCTGACGTTGTTATCTATACAGCAAAAGACTAGAGAAATCGGGGTCCGGAAGATCCTGGGTGCGAGCATCTTTCAAATAGCCCAAATGCTTACCCGGAATTTTCTTGGCCTTATTCTTATTGCGTTTGCCATTGCCATTCCTTTTGCCTGGTACGCCACGGATGCCTGGCTTGAAAATTTTGCCTATAGGATTGAGATTACCTGGGAGGTATTTGTGCTCTCCTTGGGGTGTATCCTTGTGATCGCTTTGGCCACGATAAGTTACCAGACTTTCCGGGCAGCGAATCTGGATCCGGCTAAAAATCTCAAGGTTGAATAATGGTCTTAGAGGCACCGGAAAGAAATTTAATGTAAATAACCATGTTGAGAAACTACATCAAAGTTGCCTGGAGGAATTTAAAGAAGCAACCGTTCTTCACCTTCATCAATACGTTCGGCCTCGCCATAGGGATGGCCGGAGGACTATTGATTGCTCTTTTCGTCTATGATGAATTCAGCTATGATACCATGTTCCCTGAAGCCCACCGGATTCACCGCATCGATTCGGATGTGAAGTTCGGCGGAAATCAATTCAAAATGGCTGAGGTATCAGCTCCTATGGCTGAGACCATGCTTAAGGATTTCCCGCAGGTGGAGGCTACCGTCAGATTTCGCGATCGGGGAAGTATGCTCATCAGAAAAAATGGCACTGAAACCAATAGTAAAGAACTTCATGCTACGTTTGTGGATTCCACCTTCTTTAGCATGTTCGGAATCGGTTTGCTGGCGGGGGATGTAAATACCGCACTTAAGGAAACCAATACTCTGGTCCTGACACGTTCTGCCGCGGAAAAACATTTTGGCGTGCAGAATGCCCTTGGTCAGCAGCTGATACTCAATAACAGTGATACTTATACCGTCACAGGAGTTATAGAAGACCTTCCGGCAAATTCGTTTTTGAGGAATCACAGTGTCTTTCTTGCCATGGCAGGCTATGAGGATTCCAGAATACCGGATTGGGGAAGTAACAACTATTTTACTTTTATCAAACTTGTACCTTCGGCGGGGATTTCTGAAATCGAAACGCAATTGCAGTCCCTATTCAGCAGGTACCTGATTCCATGGGCACAGGAAAGTTTTCCTGGAATCACAGAGGCATCCTTTCTGGCTTCCGGAAATCATGTGTATTATAGTACCATGCCTTTAAGGGATATCCATTTGTATTCAAACATGGATTCTGAACTCAGTCCCAACAGCAGCATGCAGAATGTCTATATTCTGTCTTTTATCGCGCTGTTCCTTATTTTACTCGCCTCCGTCAATTTTATGAACCTATCCACGGCCCAGTCGTTAAAGCGGGCCAAAGAGGTTGGGATCCGGAAGACCCTGGGGTCCGATAAGAAGGCTCTTTTAACCCAGTTTTTGACGGAGTCGGGAATGATTACCCTGATTTCCCTCCTCTTTGCCATCGGGATTGCTTTTTTGGTGCTTCCATTGTTCAATGAACTTTCTGGGAAATCAATGACCCTTCCGGTGGCTGAACCTTACTTCTGGATATTGGTATTTTCCTTTACATTTTTCCTTGGTCTGTTATCCGGCTTGTATCCCGCATTTTTTATGTCACGCTTTGTACCTGTAAAGGTTTTGAGCGGCACTGGCGCTACTGCGTCCTCAGGCGGTGGGATACGCAATGTTCTGGTGGTCTTCCAATTCGCCATTTCGATCTTGCTCATCATCGGTACTTTAGTAGTATACCAGCAATTGCAATTTATTCAGAGCAAGGATCTAGGATTTAAAAAAGACCGGATTGTAATGGTTGACGATATCCCCCGTAATCCCTCCCAGGCAGCTTCATTGAAAGAAGAAGTGGCACGCCTTGCGAGCGTGGAGGATGTCACATTGAGTAGTTACTACCCTACCCCTTCCTCGCGATCCAACAGTTCATTTTTTAAGGAGGGCTACCAGGATCAGGAAAATGCCATCAATATGCAAATGTGGGAGGTGGATTACGACTATATTAATACGCTGGACATTGCTTTGGCATCCGGAAGAGATTTTGACCGGAGGTATGCAACGGATTCCCTTGGAATCCTGTTGAATGAGTCTGCGGTGGGAATATTAGGTGAATCCACTGAAAGTGTTCTGGGAATAAAGATCTCAAGCGATCTCGGAGAGGAAAACCCGGTTTTTTATACGGTCATTGGGGTGGTAAAGGACTTCCATTTCGAATCCTTAAGGGACCACATCGGTGCCCTGGGATTGCTTCCGGGTGTGACAGGCGGATCATTGGCTGTTAAAATAAAGGGAAATAATTTCTCCGAAACACTTACAGGAATTGAGCGTATCTGGGACAAAGCAATGCCCGATCAACCTTTCAATTACCAGTTCATGGAAGAGGCATTTAATACCACTTATCAGGCGGAACAACGCCTTGGAAGGATATTCATGGTATTTACAATCCTCTCTCTTGTTGTTGCATGTCTGGGATTGTTCGGGCTGGCTGCCTTTAATGCTGCCAAAAGAACGAAGGAAATTGGCATTCGTAAAGTATTGGGAGCCGGGGTCGGGCAAATAACGTATCAGCTGACTTTCGATTTTTTAAGAATGGTGATCATTGCGATTGTTATTTCTCTGCCTATTGGCTGGTATGCCATGAATAAATGGCTGGAGGACTTTACCTACCGAATCGATGTTTCATGGTGGGTGTTGCTACTTTCTGCAATGATCGCAATGGGAATTGCCATCCTTACTGTGAGTTATCAAAGCATCCGTGCGGCCATTGTTAATCCTGTCAGAAGTTTGCGCACGGAATGATGAATATGGTCACAATACTGCGGCAGGGACAGGCTTGTATGAAGAAAATCAAAAAGAATAGTTATGTTACTTGATTTACAGAATATTTATAAATGGGTACAACAGGGAGGACAACGAGTTTTCCTCTTAAAAGATATCAACTTGTCTGTAAATGAGGGAGAATTCATTTCGATCATGGGACCCTCTGGATCAGGCAAGTCCACCTTGTTGAATGTCATCGGCATGCTGGATGATTTTAATGAAGGGGTATACAGTTTCCTCGATGAACCAGTCCACCGTTTGAAAGAAAAACACCGCTCCAACCTCTATAAAAAATATATCGGATTTGTTTTCCAGGCATACCACCTCATTGACGAACTTACCGTATACGAGAATCTGGAAATGCCTCTTTTATATAAAAATCACAGTTCCTCTGAACGCAAGGCCATGGTGGCCGATATCCTGGACCGGTTCAATATTGTCGGGAAACAGAAGCTCTTTCCGACCCAACTGAGCGGAGGACAGCAACAACTTGTAGGGGTTGCCCGGGCGTTGATCGGAAGACCCAAGCTCATTCTGGCTGATGAACCCACTGGTAATCTCAATTCCAGGCAGGGGGAGGAAATCATGGAATTATTCAAAGAATTAAATGCCGAGGGCGTTACCATCCTCCAGGTGACACACTCAGAAAGTAATGCTGCCTACGGAACGCGTACCATCAATCTGCTTGACGGCAGACAAGTCTGAAAAAATTCCTTTTTAAAAGCAAGGTAAACCGCTACCCCGGACAGCCTATATCAGTGAAAATCAATCTGCTCCCTGATTTCTTATTTCAATTTCATCCTTTTCAAATCTCAGCCATATCACCTATCTTTGTTGTTTAGAATGATTTTACATAAAGGAGGACGTTTATGGGAGTGAAGTTGGATAAAAAGGAGATCCTGAAAGCACTGGAAACGATTACGGTTCCCGGGGAAGGCCAGGATATGGTCGGAAGCGGCGCTGTTGACAATATTCAGGTGTTCGGGGATGAAGTGGTAGTGGATATTACCATAAAGAACCCCAGCCTTCAGGCCCGCAAGAAAACAGAGGTGGAAATCCTCAAGGCCATTCACCGGCTTGTTTATGAAAAGGCCAAGGTAACCGTCAATATTAAAGTAGATGCCCCTGTAAAACAGAAAGTAAATGTGATAAAGGGCAAACCCATCCAAGGTATCCGTAACGTGGTGGCCGTTGCCTCTGGCAAAGGAGGCGTTGGCAAGTCCACTGTCACGGCCAATCTGTCGGTAACCCTTGCTAAAATGGGATTTAAGGTAGGTCTGCTGGATGCGGATATCTATGGTCCTTCCATTCCGATCATGTTTGACGTCGCTCAGGAAAAACCTCGTGCTACTATGGTGGAAGGCAAATCCAAGATGAAACCTGTCGAAAATTACGGGGTTAAAATACTTTCCATCGGATTTTTCACCCAGCCCAACCAGGCGGTCATCTGGAGAGGCCCCATGGCGTCCAAAGCCTTGAATCAGATGATCTTTGATGCAGATTGGGGAAACCTGGATTTTTTATTGATAGATTTACCCCCTGGGACTGGCGATATCCACCTGAGTATCATGCAAGCCTTACCTGTAACTGGTGCGGTGATCGTGAGTACCCCTCAGGAAGTAGCTTTGGCAGATGCCAGAAAAGGGGTGGCCATGTTCCGACAGGAGGCCATTAATGTGCCGGTACTTGGAATTGTTGAGAATATGGCATACTTCACACCTGCCGAACTCCCTACCAACAAATATTATATCTTTGGGAAAGAAGGGGCACGGAATCTTGCCGAAGATTTGCAAGTGCCATTCCTTGGTGAAATACCCTTGGTGCAAAGCATACGGGAAGCAGGTGATGTGGGGAGACCCGCTGCTCTGCAGACTGCAACGCCAGTAGAAAGCGCTTATGAAGCGCTGACAAGGAATGTGGTGAGAGAAGTGGTGAACAGAAATAAAGACCTGCCTGAAACGGAGGCTATAAAAATAACAACCATGGCCGGTTGTGCTGCCGTGAGGAAGAAATAACAGATGTATTGAACCTGGCACTTCGTTGGAATCAACTTAATACAACACAACAAAACCGCCCCGGGGATTCTAAAAGTCCAAGGGATGTGGCTTAATAAAAAAATCATGACACCAGAAGAACTAAGATTGAATGTGGAAAATGCCCTGGAGGAAATACGTCCCTTTCTGCAAAGCGACGGAGGAGATATCTCGCTGATTTCTATTGATGATGGCCGACTGGTTAAAATAAGGCTGGAAGGCTCGTGCGTAGGTTGCAGCGTCAACCAAATGACCCTTAAGAGCGGCGTAGAAATGACCATAAAAAAGCATGCACCTCAGATAGAAAGTGTCATTAATATCTAGTAAAACGAGTATGGCCCGTTCACAGATAGCCAGTTGCTCCTGAAGTTTTATCCGGCATAGCAGGACCTTTCATGATTCAAACAGACATACTTATCATTGGAGCGGGACCCACAGGTCTCTTTGCGGTTTTTGAAGCAGGACTACTCCAGTTAAAATGCCACCTTATTGACGCCCTGCCTCATATTGGAGGTCAATGTTCGGAGATATATCCGAAAAAACCTATATATGATATTCCAGGATTTCCTCAGGTACTTGCCGGAGAACTGGTGGCCAATTTAATGGAGCAAATCCGGCCGTTCCAACCCGGTTTCACCCTGGGTGAGCGGGCAGAAAATATTGAACTTCTGCCGGGGGATCTATTTCAGGTGACTACAAATAAAGGAACAGTTCATCAGGCCGCTGTGGTTGTTATTGCCGGGGGACTGGGAAGCTTTGAACCCAGAAAACCCCTGCTGAGTAATTTGACCGCCTTTGAAGATAAAGGAGTAGCCTACATCATCAAGGATCCTGAGGTATACAGAAACAAGAAAGTGCTGATTGCGGGAGGAGGAGATTCAGCACTTGACTGGTGTATTTTTCTCTCCGAAATTGCTTCCGAGGTGACATTGGTGCACCGGCGAAATGAATTCAGGGGTGCCCTGGATTCGGTCGAAAAAGTGCAACATCTCAAAGATAAGGGCAAAATAAAACTCCTGACCCCTGCCGAGGTGGTAAGTCTTAATGGGAATGGCCATCTCGAAACGGTTACTGTGGCGATGGGAGAGGAGGAAATAGCCATCACAACAGACGCTTTTATTCCGCTGTTTGGTCTGTCTCCAAAACTGGGACCCATAGGTAACTGGGGACTTGAAATTGAGAAAAATGCGATCAAGGTGGATAATTCCCTGGATTACCAGACCAGCATCCCTGGAATTTATGCCATCGGGGATGTGAATACGTATCCTGGTAAATTGAAACTGATCCTTTGTGGTTTTCATGAAGCGACATTAATGTGTCAGGGTGCCTACAGACGCATTCATCCCGGAAAGAGCTATGTGATGAAATACACTACAGTCGGTGGTGTCCAGGGATTTGACGGAAGCGTCAGGGAGGCACCTAAATCGGTGGTGAAAGCCATACATTAGAGATTACACTTGATGAAGATCTAAAAGAAGACTATCGTTCTATAGAAGATTTTATGTCCGACATTAAAATAAATATCATTGACAGGGAAGGGACACCTCATGAAGTGATTGCCCCGACTGACATGAACATGAATATTATGGAACTCGTACGCTCCTATGAATTGGCCCCTGAAGGGACCATAGGGGTATGTGGTGGGATGGCCATGTGTGCTTCCTGTCAGTGCTATGTTCTGTCGGCACACCTGCTCCCCGATCGGTCTGACGAAGAAGAAGCGATGTTGTCGGAGGCATTTTACGTGCAAGAGAACAGCAGATTAGGATGTCAAATCCGTATTAGTCCGGATCTTTTTGGCCTTCAGATCCAACTGGCTCCTGAATCCTAGCCGTTTTCGCTGTGGACATTTCCGTTTTATTCCTGAACTTCTGACAACAAAGTTTCCAATCAAATTCGCGCTTGATAGGTAAAGAGATGATAATAACGGCCTTCAGTGGCAATCAATTCTTCATGTGTTCCCTGCTCTGCAATACGTCCGTTTTCGATAACGAGAATCTGGTCTGCTCTTCGAATGGTACTTAATCTGTGGGCAATGATGAACGTCGTTCTGCCCTTTGTGAGTGCTGTAAGGCTTTTTTGAATAAGCGATTCACTCTCTGTATCCAGGTTGCTGGTAGCTTCATCAAGAATCAAAATTCTTGGATTTGCGAGTACTGCTCTTGCAATGGTAATTCGTTGTCGCTGTCCCCCAGAAAGTTTGATCCCTCTTTCGCCTATGACGGTATCCAGCCCTTCTTCAAACCGGTCAGTGAACTCATCAACATATGCTGCCTTTACTGCATTTGCGAGTTCCTCCTGCGAGGCATTTGGCCTGGGAAACAGGATATTTTCCCGGATAGTTCCTTCAAACAAAAAATCATCCTGCAGCACTACCCCGAGATGTCTGCGGAAACTACCGAGTTCAACTTTGGACAGATCATGACCGTCAATGGTTATCATTCCGGATCCCGGGTTCAGGAAACTGGCTGCCAGGCCTGCGATGGTACTTTTTCCGGAACCCGAACTTCCAACCAGAGCTATAACCCCTCCGGACGGAGCCCTGAAGCTGATGTTGTGCAGAACTTCCTTGCCTTCATCGTAAGCAAAGGTTACATCTCTGAACTCCATGTTACCCTGTACCGTCTCCAATAGGATCGTTCTGCTTGCAGAATCGGCCTCAGGATCCATATTCATTAATTCCTCAGTGCGGTCAAGGCCGGCCAATGCCTCTGTGATCTGGCTTCCTATATTGCTCATTTGAACAATCGGGGCGATCATCAATCCCAGCAGGAAGGTGAAAGTCAGAAATTCTCCTATCGTAAGGTCACCGGACATTATTTTGTAGCCTCCGATTCCCATGATCCCCGTGGTGGCAATACCTAAAAGAAAAGTGGAACTGCTGGTCATAAATGCAGTGGCAGTTAAACTCTTTTTCACATTTTGGAACAACCTGTCAACTCCGGCTTCAAAAATTTTATTTTCCTGCTCCTCCGCATTGAATCCCTTAATAACCCGGATTCCGCCCAGGGTTTCATTGAGCCGGCCGGTTACATCGGCATTAATTTTACCCCGGTTTCTGAAGATAGGCCTGATGATTTTGAAAGCCTTGAGGGCCACAACGGCGAA
>JBGTMS010000164.1:0-2897 GCA_041743425.1 Zeaxanthinibacter sp.
CCAACATTGGAAAATACGATCTTCTGGTACGGAAAATAAGGCAATTACTTATTTCAATATATACCGGATGAAAGATGGAACCGTACGACAGACGGAGCAGATAACAACTGAGGCAACCCGTATCCTTATCAATAATCCGCTGAAAGCGATCGATATAGAATTTATTCCCTTGTATGCCCCGGGAAGTGTTAAAACCGTTTTTATTGATGTGGAGTACGATGATCTGGAAAATGCCCTGCAGGTTAAAGAGCGGATTAAAATGGATGGAGCGCTGAATACGTCCGTCAACTTTGCGATTCACGTGATCGATGACACAAAAGGTGAATATCGTTACCAGACTACCATACTGGGCAATGATAATACACTGAAGCGAAAGGAAAAAGTAGAAACTAAGGAAACATTAATTGGGGTTGAATTATAACCTTCTAAAAGTATAATTATGGCAAAATATGCACTTGTCGTTGGTATAAACGACTATTCAATACAAAGCCAGCATAGTCAATCTGTCGGCTTAACATGGCCCGCATTGAACTTTTGTGTGGCTGATGCAGACAGCATGTACCACATCTTGGTTAATTCTTTCGGTTTTCCGAGCCAGAATGTGATACTGCTCAAAGATTCAAGGGCGACGCGTCGGAATATTCTCAGCGCAATTACCTATATGTTCTCCAATGCGGAGGCGGGGGATACCGTATGCTTTACCTTTTCAGGACATGGAGGGCTCTTACCTGCAACTACAGCGGTGGATAATACGCGATTCTACCAATCGATCATACCCTATCAGGGGGATTGGATTTACGATTTCCGCTTGCACCAGGCGGCCCAACAGGCAGGGTTTAATCCCGAGGAGGTCAATTTCACTTGTTTTATAGATTCCTGCCACTCCGGGGGTATGCATCCTTCGGTTACCTCCGAGCAATCGATTCCAAGATGTGTTCCATTTGATGCAGACACAGCTAGGTTGCTGCAAAACATTCGGGAAATGTGGCCATTTGGAATTTGTTTGCCTGACGGAACTAATGAGTTATTTCCTAATGTAAGCAACCCGCAAATAGATAACAGGGTTTTAGTAGATCTGGATGAGGATCCTGACCGTACTTTCGTTAATTCTGCCCAGGCTACGCTTATTGCGGCCTGCAAATACTATGAAGTTGCCCTTGAAGACGGTATTAAAGGTCATGGTTATTTAACCCAGGCCTTGCTCGATATTGTGAACAGCGGCCACTTTCAGATTAGTTATGATCAACTCATTGGTCAATTGGTAGCGAAAGTTGTGAATTATTCAGGTGGGCAACAACATCCTACCCTCAGGGGGCAACTGGGAAGAATGGATCATAACTTTCTGGAGGGCTGGACTTCCTCAATATTAACAAATTAAAAATTTAAATCATGGCTAAAAGAGCATTAACTGTCGGGATCAATAACTACTCCATCCTGGACCCAAGTGGTAAGTCCAATTTGAACGCCTGTGTCAATGATTCGCGAAGTATCTATCATTTACTGAAAAATTCTTTCGGTTTTACACATATCTGGCATTTAGAAAACCTGAAGGCGAGCAGGGACAGAATTCTTACCATAATACGTCATCTCATCCGTATCTCCGAAGCCGGGGATACGATATGTTTTTATTTCTCAGGACACGGTTCGCGACTCCGGGCGGACCTTTCTGCAGGCGACTGCGACCGTTATTACGAAGCGCTGGTCCCCGCATCCGGAGCGTGGATCACGGATCGGGACCTCACCCTCATAGCAGACGACCTCTATCCGGATGCAGTAAACTTTACCGTAATAACAGACGCTTGTAACTCAGGGGGAATGCACAGTGCAGATGTTGCTTTGAAATGTCGTACTCCTATATTTGAAAGTGAATTATTAAATGCGATCGTCAGCTTTTTAACAACACTCATTCCCTGTGGAATTTGCGTGGAAAATCTAAGTCAGCTTACAAATAACGTGAGCAATGTACACCAATCGAACGGCACCATAGATCTGGATCCTGATCCCAATAAAACGCTTATCGGGGCTACCAAATCCACCTTGCTGTCTGCCTGTCACTTCAATGAACTATCCTGGGAGACTACCCGGCTGGGTCACGGATTGTTTACACAGGCTATTTTAGATACGGTGAATCAGAGTAACATGCTGATCGATTATCATGATTTTATTTCTACGCTTCAATCTAATGTGGCCGGGAAAATGACTTCCATGATCAACCCTTCCCATCCCGGGGTGAATCAAACTCCACAGTTATTCGGGCAGCGAAACCGTATGATGGAAAACTTTCTGGAAGGGTGGATCTCTACCCCGGCTGAGATTTAAAAAAGGACAACTGCTTGGGAAAGGAGCTGATTTTAATTTCTTTAACTCCGGTGGCCAGGTATTGGTTACCGGAGTTTTTATTGATAAAGTGGTAGGTATTGCGTATCAAACCGAGCACAATGGGGCATTGATTGATATACTTATGGTCAGAACTGAGATGGTGATAATGTAATGGAATGCAATCAATTTGGGCTCAACAAAACTTCATCCCGGAAATACACTTAAATGTTTTCATTGATCGCCATACAATTTTAAAAAATCTACTCCGTGTAGTAAAGCTTCAATATCCAAGAGAAGGTGCACTTTTAATTTTTCTTATAGCCGACCTGTCGTATCCGGCCTGTCTGTATAGCGGGAAGATATAACAAGCTGTTTCCTATTATTTCTTCTGTAGGAACACAAATTTCCGTAAATGCACATCATTAAAATACGTCCATAAAAAGGCGTATCATTACAAAGGAACTAATACCAAATTTCCTTCCGAAGAATTTAAAGGTATTCTGATGATGCGATGATTGGTATCGCTTATGGGTTCCATTTTACCTGTATACTTAACATTTTTGCTCGGATCCTCCGAA
>JBGTMS010000165.1:0-32305 GCA_041743425.1 Zeaxanthinibacter sp.
CGGATAATAGTCTTATCGTTCTAGAAGATGACGGTTCCTCCCTTACAAAAACCGCTAACTTCGCAACCGGTGAAACCGATGATCTGGATGAAGCCTGTTGGACGGTTTTCAGTCCGTCTAATGACAGACTCTATGTCTCCAGCTTTAGCTCAAACGTGATCACCCCGTTTTCACTTAGCGGTTCCACTATTTCCTCGACACTACCTTTTGAAGCCCGTGGGGACAATGCCCCTCCTGCTGATACAAAGGATATCTATGTTTCTTCAGACAATAAATACTTATATAATCTTGGGGCATTTCAATCCTTTTCCCTCAATATTTTTGATATCACCGATGGTGGGTTGGACTATAGGGAACAGGTGGTTCTGGAAACCACCCAAAGTGAACTGGGACAACCAGGAGCTTATAATTTTCTCGGATTAGTTGGTTTTGACCTGGAATAGCAGGAGCCCTAATGATTAAGTTTTAGTCAGAAGGCTGTACCCTCGTGCAGCCTTCTGTATTTTGTTCATAGTCTTCGGAAGTTGAACACATTAAGGATCAGACATCCTGCATACTAATTTTCATCAACCACCTCCACAATCATTTCAACCTCCACCGCCATATTACCCGGTAAAGAACCCATTCCTACCGCCGCCCGGGCATGCTTGCCTCTCTCGCCAAACACCGCGACCATCAGGTCAGAATACCCGTTCACTACCTTTGGGTGGTCCGTAAATTCAGGGATGGCATTGACCATGCCTTTCACTTTTACAATGCGCTTTACCTTGTTGAGATTACCCAGTTCCGCTTTTAGGACTGACAATTGGTTCACCGCAGTGATCCTCGCTGCCTCATAGCCTTGCTCTATCGTAAGATCGGCGCCCAGCTTTCCTGTAATATTTTCTCCATTGTCCTGGCGGGGACCCTTGCCTGCAAGAAAGATGAGGTTTCCCGTCCTGACAGCATTCACATAATTCGCGATAGGCGCAGGCGGTGTGCTTAATTCGATCCCTAATTCCCGGAGTTTTGCTTCCGGATCATAAGCTTCCTCAGGAGTTGCAGAAACTGCTGATACCTTCTTGTATTCCTGAACCGAATGACAGCTGATACAACTAAAGAGCGCAATAATCATCAATAATATCCTAATGTTCATGGTAATCTGTTTTATGGTGAAAATAACTCTCTATTTGGCTTAGGCAGGACGCTATTCAGACATAATCCACGTTTCGGCCATCTGGCTGGAGGATCCAACTTTTATCAGGTTCCCGGCAGCTCCGGCATCGACGGGGGATTCACTTTATTTACAGCGGTACCGGGGCGATCCGGATCCTTGTCCCGCCACCAGGTCGCCAAAGAAGATCCTGAAATATTCATCCAGGGTCCGAATACAGCCGGAGCCAATCCAATCGTTGCCACTTTGCCCATTTCCAAAGCGATCCCGGAGGCCAGGCCGCCATTCTGCATCCCCACTTCCAGCGCAATGGTCCGGCAGTCCTGTTCCTTCATCTTTAACGCCCTGCAACTCCAGTAACCCAGAAAATAACCGGCCAGATTATGGATAATTGCGGCAAGGATCAGCAACCAGCCTATGGTCAGAAGGCTCTCCCGCCCGGCAGCGGTAATGATCATGATGATGACACCTATCGCTGTCATAGACAATACGGGCATGCCTCTGTCCAGCCATTTCAATTTGCCATGAAAAAAATGATTGAATAGCAATCCGGCTATGATGGGAATAATAACGATTTTAATGATGCTAAAAACCATACCCCAGAAATCGATGGGCACAAACTGACCCGCAAATAGTTCCATCAGCAATGGGGTCATTACGGGCGCCATTAAAGTGGAAACCGCAGTAAGGGTGACAGACAATGCCAGATTCGCTTTTGCCAGATAGGCCATGACATTAGACGCCAACCCACTGGGCGAGCAGCCAATCAGTACAACACCCGCAGCGATCTCAGGAGGGAACTGAAAAATTGTGGCGATCCCGAATCCGAGCACAGGCATGATGGTAAACTGACACGTCATCCCGATCAGTACCCCTCTGGGCATCCGGATCACCCCCAGGAAATCCCTTGCACTCATCGCCGTGCCCATGCCAAACATGATGACCTGCAGCAGGGGGACAATGAGGGATTGAAATTCGAAATCCCCGATACGCTGCAGATAAGCCGGGTACAACATGGAGAAGGTTACCGCCGCAAAAATCAGGATGGTAAAGGAAAAACCTCTGAAAGTCGGATACCCCCGCACTCCAATGGCCAGAAGAATGAAAAAAAATACAAGTGCCGGCCCGGCATATTCCCCAATATCCAGGACAAGCATCAACCCTGCAAGCGCTAAAAAAAACGGAGCGCACAGCAAGAGGAGCCGAAACCTGTTATTCTTTTTATCCATTCCTGAAATGTTTCGCCACTTTTTTATTCCTCATCCCAAAGGGTTTTAGACAAGCCATTGAGATCCCAGACCACCCTGCCTTCCCTGACGGTAAGTTCACATTCCAGTTTGCGGTTTCCGTCCATCCTCCTGCCTTCGGTATCTGTAAATCCGAAACTGCCTTCACGCACCCGCAAAAGTACCAGATCTGCCTCAGCCCCTTCTGACAGGTGACCCAGATCAGGCCTCTTAATCGCCCGTGCCGCATTCCAGGTGGCAAAACGGATCACTTCCTCTATCGTCAGGTTCATATTCAGGAATTTGGACATGACATTGCTAAGATCCTTCATGCCGGTATTCATGCTTTCTATATGCAGATCGGTGCTGATGGTATTAGGGTGAAGCCCCTGTGCCAGAGCGGGTACCGCCTGTCTGAAAACAAAACTGCCACCCCCGTGACCGACATCAAAAAGGATTCCACGCTTCTGTGCCTCCAGGGCGTAGGGTTGTAACTTACCGCTTTCATCAACGAGAGGCAAACGCCGGTCCACATGCGCGTACATATGGGTAAAAATATCTCCGGGGCGGAGTTTTTCCATCAGGAGGGTTTCTATGGATAAAGGGGGCTCGCTCCTTCCAAAATCGATCATTACAGGAAGCTTCGCCAGACTCCCGGCTTCCACCGCCCGCTCCACAGGAACCCAGTCAGGCCCCTCAAAATGCGCAAGCTTTATACCGACAATAAGTTCCGGATACTGCATGGCGACCATAGCCGTCAGCCGGGCATCCATATCGGTTACGTCCTGTTCCGGAGCCCCGCCTTTCATGCCGTAGCCGGCGATGTTGAGAAATGACAAGACCCTGGTTTCAGACCGGTCAATCGTTTGTTCCTTGAACACTTTAAAATTCCGCCATCCGGCACCCCCGGCATCCACAACTGTGGTCACACCGCTTCGGAAAGTAAATCCGTCTGGTGGCAGCGCCGTAAAACCATTGCTCAGATACGCATCATCTTCCGTTCCAAAGAAATTATGGCTGTGAATGTCTATAAGTCCCGGACATACGTAAAGCCCCGTGGCATTAATTACAAGTCTGGCCTGATCCTGCGGAATATTGACGGCCACCCTGGCAACCCTGCCGTCCTGTATCGCTATATCCCGCAGCTGATCGATCTTATTTTTGGGATCGATGACATGGCCGCCCCGGATTAAAATATCGTAGTCCTGAGCAAAAATTCCATTCAGACTTAGTAACCCGACCAGGATAAGTCTGTGGGAGTAGAAGTTTTGTTTCATCCGGTATGGTTTTCCTATTAGAATCAATTTAATCCCATTATTATATTATACAGCCGGGGATTTCAACAAAAGCTTCCCGTCATTGAATTCTCAGTCCTCAGGATACCCCCTCTTTTCCTTATCACTCAAAGCAAGGCCAATATCTTAAAGTGTGCTTCATCTCATTTATAACACGGGCATAACCAGGGCATTTTACCATCCTTATAATTTGAGGGAACTAAACGATATCATGATATATACCACTATAAGGACAACTGCCAGCGAGGTAAGTATGTCCCAGATGTTATAGCTCGATTTATTATTTTCCTTTTGAGATTCACTGATATTCCCAAACGTCAGCCCGGCCAGGCGGTCCTGAGCCGGGGCAGGATAACACCAGCTTACCACAACTGCAATCGCTATGCAGGTGGCAAAGAAGTACGCGCCGAAGACCAGCCAGTTGATGCTGGCTATTCTGAATAACACGCCCCCTTCTGTAAGTGCCCCCTGTACAATTTCCAGGGTGAGTTTTGAGAATCCAATGACAAATCCTCCTACCAGCGTAGCGATCGCCCCGTTGGCATTGATCCGTATATAGAAAATACCAAGCAGGAACACGGCGGCGATAGGAGGTGAAATGTAGGCCTGAACATTCTGAAGATATTCATAGAGTCCGCTCGATAATTTACTGATGATCGGAATCCAAAGCAGCCCCAGGCCCACCACAAAAAAAGTCGCTATTCTCCCGGTTCTTACTAATTTTTCTTCGGGTTGATGTGGTTTCAATTTTTTGTAAATATCCAGGGTGAAGAGGGTAGAGCAGGAGTTGAAGACTGACGCCAGGGAACTCATAAGCGCTGCCAGAAGTCCGGCAGCCACCAGCCCCCGAAGTCCAGAAGGCATAATATTGCTCATCAGTACGGGGAACGCCTCATCCGGATTGTCCCAGCTAAGCCTGCCCTGCATTTTTAAGCCGAGGGCAATCACCCCCGGAATTAGAAAAGGAAATACAGGCAATAATTTCAACAACGCCCCAAAAATACTTCCCCTCCTGCCTTCCTTAATATTTTTTGCTGTCAGTACCCTTTGCACAATGACCTGGTCCGTACACCAGTACCAGATCCCTACAACGGTACTGGTTATAAATAAGGGCAACCAGGGATAATCCGGATCCGAATTGGGACGCCACATATTAAAATAGTCGGGGCCTATGGTTTCCTTCAGCTGGCTCCAGCCCCCCACTTCCTGTAGCCCCAGATAAGTAAGGATACCAGCCCCCATGACGAGGACGATGGCCTGGATGGTTTCTGTGTACACCACCGCCCGCATTCCTCCCAGTACAGTATATAATCCGGTCAGCACCACGGTAGCGACAGCGCCGATCCAAAAAGGAATCCCTAGCAAGGCAGAAACTACCACCCCCCCGGCATAGATAGTCACCGACACTTTGGTCAGTACATAGGCAATCAGCGAAACCACCGATAACACCCAGCGGGATCTTTCATCAAATCGTTTCTCGAGGAATTCCGGCATGGTAAACACCCCGCTGCGGGCATAAAATGGCAGAAATACCCATCCCAACATAAGCACTATCCAGGCATGCAATTCGTAAATCAGCAGTGGCATCTTATCCCCGGCGCCATTTCCTGCCAGGCCCACCACATGTTCAGAACCAATGTTGGAAGCAAAGATGGAAGCGCCGACCATAAACCATCCAATATTGCGGCCCGCAAGAAAGTAGTCTTCGGTATTCTTTTGTTTTTGACGGATGACCCACCAGGCGACGCCTAGCAGAATTACAAAATAGGCGACAATTACCCCCCAGTCAAATAGATCGAGAGGCTTCATGCGGGTTTACGGCGGGTTGGTACGTTGTACATGATTTCAGCGGTTGATGGTTATTCCTGTCCCTTGTGGGAGTTTATGCCTTTTCCATAAGCGTGAAGGCCGGCAACTTTATAATTTCTCCGCCTTTTTGCGCGGATTCATGAGCGAGGATACCCACACAGCTGATGTTTGCAGACTGCCTTGCATTCGGATAAGGCGATTTCCCTGAAACCAGTGCATTGATAAACTCATGAACCAGATGCGGATGGGAACCTCCATGGCCTGCGCCTTGTGTAAAAGAAAGGTGCTGGTGCTCTTCAGAATCATAGACTCCTCGCGTCGTAAAGTGACGGATTTCCTCCGGTAATAGTTTGGCAAAATCCGGGGATTCCACTTCTTCCGGAATTTCATTTTCGGGTTTTTTAGCGGTATGAACCACCAGGGGACTGCCCTCAATTAAGGGCCATTCCACAGATTTTTTAGAGCCGTAGACCTCAAAACTTTCACGATACTGCCGGGCGACATCAAACAAGGACCGGTAGACCTGAGCGCTGAGATCGGAATTGCGGAATTTTATATGCGTTGTTTCTACTGCATACGGAGAATTATAGTGAGGAATAAGTTCTTCCCTGATGGTACCGGAGCCAAAGCAGGAAACGTATTCGGCTTCTCCTCTGGTCAGTCCCAGTACCGGGCCAACACAGTGGGTTGCGTAATACATGGGTGGCAGCCCGGGCCAATAGTTGGGCCACCCATCCATATCCTGCTGATGGCTCGCCTTCAGAAACTGTATTTTACCCAAAGCCCCCTGCTCGTAAAGTTCCTTCATATACAAAAACTCTCTGGCGTAAACCACAGTTTCCATCATCATATACGTAAGCCCCGTCTTTTCTGTCAACTTTACTATTTCCTCACATTCTTCTGTTGTAGTTGCCATCGGGACGGTGCATGCCACATGCTTTCCTGCCTTGAGCGCCTTTATCGACTGAATTCCGTGATCCGGAATGGGCGTGTTGATATGTACTGCATCGATGTCCGGATCTTTTAGTAATTCATCGTAGGAGGTATAGTATTTTTCTATCTGAAATTCTGCCGCCATCGCCTTTAACTTCTGCTCATCGCGCTGTGAGATGGCTATAAGATTGGCTGAGGGATGTTTCTTATAAATGGGAATAAATTCGGCTCCGAAGCCCAGGCCAACAATCGCTACATTGATTTTCCGATCACTCATTGGTTTCGTTTTATTAAGAATTAAAAATTTTTTTGAGATGCCGCAAGCCCTGTGAGGCAAACTCATCCTGATTCTCCGCGAGATTTTTCCAGATACAGACAGCTCCGGCCAGTTCCTTGATCTCAGGAGTAAAGCTTTCTATGACAATCGCCCCGTCGTAGTTGATGGCCTTTAGACCTGCGTGAAAATCCTCCCATGGCGTGAGGCCTGTTCCGGGAACACCCCTGTGGTTCTCTGAGACCTGGACATGAAGCAACTTCTCCCCAACCAGTTCTATGGCTTTTCTGAAATTATTTTCCTCAATTGACATATGGAATCCATCCAGAAGGACTCTGGCGTTCGGGTGATTCACGTCATTAATAAGTCGCATAACATCTCCAGCGGTATTGACAAGATCGGATTCAAAGCGGTTGAGGGGTTCAATGGCGATGGAAAGTCCATGGTTCTTAGCCATGATACAGACCTTACCTAGATTGTTGACCGCGAGTTCCCATTCCCTTTTCCTTTGATCGGGCGGGACCATTCGCGCCTTCCCCACAGCAGCATACATCGGTCCGGCTACAAAACCAGTACCCACCTGGGTACACAGTTCAAAACATGCATCAAGATACCAAAGGCAATCCCATTGCACAGATACCTCCTCATTGGTGAGATCCTTGGTGGGTCCGAAAACGCCGCAAATGGTTGCGGTCAGCCCATTGTCATCAAGCGCGGCTTTTACCAGTTCCCCGTCAATCAATCCCGGATCTTCCACCGGAATCTCTACCAGGTCAAATCCCATGGATTTAATCTTCGGGAACAGCGAGATAGATGCTGTCTTAAAAGGGGACTCCCACAACCAGGTGCTTACTCCGTACTTCATTTATTTTTTTGATTTAGGGCTCTTTGAACTACCAGGTTTACGTCTTCGAAGCAACCACCTTCATCATCCCCTGCATAATTCTCCAGTGCCCGGGGAAAGTACATATATATGGGTACATTCCGGGTTCGGAAGGGGCGGTAAAACGCAGTACAAACCTCTCCTCAGGATTTACAAGCGGTGTTGCAAAAAGCACCTCGGGCATTTCCGGAATATAATTCTTTTCTGCCCCCGCAGGATCTGCCGCAAGCTTGTCTGCGGCAAGGCCTACTTTTTCCTTATCTCCGGCTGTCGTAATGACGAGATTATGTTGCATAAAATCTGTGTTCTCAAAAACAAGTTCTACCTGTGATCCGGCATCAACGACGAACTCCGTCAGATTATATTTCATTTCGTTTTCAATGGTCCCTATGGTAATCACCACTCCTGCGGGGATATTTGCGGCTGCATCTGCCCCGGCACCCCCGGCCATTGCATAATAATTGGAAACAAAGGTCTCTGCCAACGCGTCGCCGCTGAGTACCGGTGCTTCCTCAGTTTCAACCTTTTTTAGGACAGGGCGGAAACGCGGATTTTTCTTCCTGAAGGCATCCACAAATTCCCGTATATTCCGACTGGCGGTCAGGTATACAGCCTGTGAGAGCCAGGGATCTTCTTTTACCTCTTTCATTTGGCTGAGGTCATAGGCCAGTTGTCCCACTCTTTCAACAGCTCCCCGTTCCGCAAAATAAAGCAGCGCTTCTAACTGCACTCCCGGATCTTTGTCCTCCAGCAGGCGGGCATCTAATATGGCATTATCCGTTTCTTCGTTCCCGGGCAGTATTTGGGCCGCGGCCTTTCTCAGGGCCGCGGAAGAATGGAAAAGTGCTCCGCGTACCACGGAACGGGCTTCCTCATTATTGGAAACTGCTCCCAGGCCTTCAATCGTCCAAAGCGCATGAAGCGCTCCAGGATAAAGGCCTTCCGTGTCTGCCTTCCCGTTATTCACCAGTTTATAAAGTTCCCCGAGTACGTCGGTCTTTTCCCTTTCCACCAAAAGTCGCTGCGCATGTAAACGCCAAAGCATATTATCATTGGATAAAGCTTTGATCATCCCACTGGTATCACTTAGGTCCGGCACCTTCACCACTGTATCTGCCGTTTTTGGAAACACCCGCCAGATGCGACCTTTGGATCTGTCTCTGAGTGGATTTTCATAAGCATTTCCTTTTCCGTTTACAGCATCATAGCCGCCCCTTTCCGAGGTGGGGGTTGGATTGTGCTGTACAATAAAATTATACCAGTCCAAAACCCATACTGCTCCGTCCGGTCCCACGCGTGCGGACACCGGAGAGACCCACTCGTCTGAGCTGGCAAAGAGATTCCCTCCATCCTTTTCCAAATAGCCTGCGCCATCCCTGACAATTTCGGCAATATGGACGACACCACCTGTTGGTTCGCATACAAAAGCGACCTTGTTTGAGTAAGAAGCAGGGAAGTCGCGGGCGGTGTAAAAATGATGTCCTGCCGCGGCGGTAAAGCCCCCGAATACATCCACCTGCCGTACATTGGGCGTGATGGGCCTCATGGCGTAATGGCCATCAATCTTCTTGCTGCCCTGAATTGTAATCCCCTGTACCTGGCTGAACAGCCTGTTGGGGATTCCCATAAAAACACTGTGGGTATTATTGGCGGTCGAAGCAAAGATCGAGTTGTCTTCAGTAATGCCAATTCCCCAGGTATTGTTGCTGGTATTGGTGAGGAATTCGAACTCCTTCGATTTAGGGTTAAATCGATACACCCCCTGTCGGAATTCGTAAGGTTTATCAAAAATGGTACCCTTAAAACCTGAATATCCCACCACCCCATAAATGGAGTTGTCAATACCATTCACGAGGTTGGATGGGCCCGCGTGCGTATCAAAAACCCCCCATCCGTCCATCATAATTTCTTTAACATCGGCCTTGTCATCACCATTCGTATCCTTCAAAAAAAGAAAATTTGGTGCCTGGGATACCACGATTCCACCATCCACAAAAGCAAAACTGGTAGGGATATTCAACTGGTCAGCAAAAACAGTAAACTTATCTGCGCGGCCATCGCCGTCTGTATCTTCACAAATTTTAATCCGGTCATCTCCCAAACCTTTATCATCCCGAACGGTATTGGGATAGTCAACGGTTTCAATTACCCAAAGCCTGCCCTTTTCATCCCAATTCATGTCTATTGGATTGATGATGTCTGGTTCAGAGGCAAAGAGTTCAAGCCTGAACCCGGGAGGTACCTGGATCAGTTTAGCCGATTCCTCAGGTGTGAGAGGCATCTGATACCTGGGAGGCGGATCCCGCTTTTCATAATTCGGAATATCGGCCATCTCCCTGTAGGCGAGTTTCGGAAAACTGCTGGTGTAGGTCTCCAGGTTTTTCCGGAGGTTATCATCAATGGCCCAAAGAATGCCTTCTTTTATGAGATTTTGAAATTCGGGGTGATTCCAGGTCCTTTCATCGTGCCCGTAAGCAGTGTAGAAAACCCTGCCTTTACCATGTTCCTTTACCCAGGTCCAGGGTTCACGATGATCTCCCTCTGCCCGCTCCATAAGCACCGTGATGTCCTTGGACAGTTTGTCGTGAACATAGGTTTCGTCCCAGGTAGAAAACGGGGTGACTGCCTTTATAGCTGGATGTTCCTTTTTAATTATATCTGCTGTAAATGTTCCGGTCTTGTGCTCCATAAATTGCCCGCCTACGAGGTCTATATATTCCGGGGAATTCTTAAAGCAAAAACTGGCGGAATGGATGGGAATGAATGCATGGCCACCGGACACATATTTTAACAGCGCCTTCTCCTGGGCGGGACTGATACTCTCGTGGTTCGCATAAATGATCAATCCATCATAGGTCTCCAGGTTTTTCAGGTTGAGGTCTTCCACCTTTTCCGTATAGGTGATGTTGATCCCGGAGGAGGTCAGACTATTTGCCAGAATCGGCATGTACGCCCGGGAATTATGGTGTTCCTGTTCATGTCCCAGAAACAGGAGTTCAATTCTGCGGGGGCCCTCATCCGCATGGGTTTTCTTGTCGCCGGAATTGCATGCGGCCAATATTAACAGGACTGGCAGAAATAAAAAATTCTTCATGGAAGTTGGTGTTATGCTTAAATGTTACCGAAAGGATTTCAATTATAAGGATTATTCTTCAAATAAGGATATGCCCGTCCGGCATTTTTAATGCACAGACAACGACTGGTAAGTATGACTCTTAACTCCCGCGTGAAGAAGGGACACATCACGGACCCGGAAATGATACTGCAACAACACAGGCAGACCAGAGAAATTTCATTTTAAGAGGAGGTCTTTTTCCTGATCCACATAACTTGTCCTCCCCCCGGAGCCATTTGTATTGTAATGACCTCCTTATTGCTGACGCTCCTGATCTCCTTTGTCAGTCGGTTGGGATGCTCCGCAGCGTCTGTCGCGTCCGAATAAATAGTGGCTTCATAGCTGCCTTCGGGCAAAAATGAAAGGGGCACGCGGATGGTCCTTGGCTCGCTGTTGTTAATACTTCCGATATACCAGTCGGCCCCTTTCCTTCTTGCCATGGTGGCGTACTGGTCTACGGCAGCATCCGGTACAATGGTTTCATCCCAGGTGGTGGGTACCTGGATCAGGAATTCGAACCCGGGTTCTTCCTCGTAGGCCTCCGGGTAATCACAAAGGGAAGCCAGATAACTCTCCAGGACCACATACATTGCCAGCATATGGCATCGTGTGCCCAGGACAAGGGGTTTGGTATAACGGTTGATAAAGGTTTCTTTTGTGGCAGCACGGAATCCTCCCAAATGGTAGTCCGTCGCGCCGGCCAGCAATCGTGTGAAAACTATATTGAGGTCATGTTCAGGTGATACACCCTTCTCATTCCATTTGTCCTGCTCATAGTTATAGGCTCCTTCACGGGTAAATTCATTGGGATAGGTCCTGTGGAGACCGGTAGGTTTATACGCGCCATGAAATTGAATATAGAGTTTGTGATCGGCAGCCTTTTTTAGAATTTCCTCCTGAATATTGACCATTTCCTGATCATCGCGGTTTAAGAAATCGACCATGAGACCTCTGACACCCCATTCTTCATATTGTGCAAATGCCTTGTCAAGACGTGGATACAGAGCCTTCCAGTTGACCCACAAATGTATTCCCACGCCCTGTTCCCTCGCGTAGTCACAAATCTGTTTCATATCGAGGGAGGCGACCGGCTGGCTGGCATCGGTATTTGGTCCTACTTCCCCATAGCCGGCGGAATCACTCTTATACCATGAAAATCCGCCATAGCCTATCACCGCATGAAAGTCGATCTTATTCCGCGCACAGAAGTCGATATAATACTTATTGAATTCAAAATTAGCGCCGGGGGCAAAGGTGGTATCGGGAACGATGTCGCCGTTCCACCAGTGAAAAGTGGTCTTTCCCGGTTGGATCCATGACAGGTCTTTTATACTCGTAGGTTCATTCAGGCTTGCGATAATATTGGATTCCAGGAGGTCTCCGATCCGATCGGATATCATCATCACCCGCCAGGGAGACCGATGCGGCAGTATAGCTTTTACTTTTTCCTCGGCCTGTCCGGGAAGTGGGGACAGGGTACTTTTAAGCACCCCGTCTTCCTTGCGGAGATACATCCCGGCATAATCTATCAGGGCCGCCTCGGTGATGGCCATATAAATGTTATCGGGGAATTCAAAAAGAGTGGGGAGGTCCATGAGGGTATCCTCCTTTACATCCGCAAGTGGAAGCGTAGTGTACAGACCTTCGTGGTCATTGACAAATTGATCACGGAAGAGCGTTCGGACCAGAGGATTTCCGGCCAATTTCCAGGTTGTAAGCTCTTCTGTAAGTACATAGGAAGACCAGTTTTTTTGTTCAGGAAATTCATAGCGGAAGGCAACCCCGTCATTAAAAACACGCGCTCTTATTACCACTTGTCTCCCCGGGCTATCTTTCTCCCTCAAAGAAATCCCCACTTCCCTGTAATGATTTCGCACTAAACTGGCCTTCCCCACAACCAGCTCAAAATTTTCATCCACCGTTTCAATTTCCGGCCGCTCCATGGACAGGTTCTCTCCAAATATCCCGCCTTGCTTAAATTCCAGTTGCACGGAGGACTGATCTACAAGCAGTTTTCCTTTAAAGGCAACACTATACGATGGAGACCCGCCGGACAGCCTGAAATTAAAAACCAGGTTGCCATCCGGGGAAGTCAGCTTCACACTATTTTGAGCCACTGCTCCTGCTGTCATTAGTAAAATGGACAGACCAACTAAAAGACAATTCCTGTTCACGATTTTCATACTTCGGCTTACAAATTAAACGCTGATAAAACTATTGGTGATCCTTGCGGAACGGGGATCTTTCTACCCGGAGGATCTCAAGAAAGCTACCCCCCGATCGCTCATAATTATCAATGGATATGTCCCATTGCACAAATATTAAAAGTATTTAAATATAATGAAATCGGGGCATCACTTTTTCAATTAACCGGGAACTCTTGAACCATTAGGCCAATTCATATAAATTTGTATCTTTCAGCAAGTTCCCTTCTGCTCGTATACCCAATAAAACAGGGTGGCGCGCCATACCAGATCCATATTTAAAAATGTACAATTCCTAATTTTAATTTTATGAAATCCCTAAATATTTCTCTCATACTGTTTACCTTATCTTTTAGTAGTATGGCTCAAAATCGGAATGCTTTTCCAGTTCAGGTAAAGATTGAAAACGGGGTGATCGAAGGAGATTACAATACCCACACGGGTGTTCAGACGTATTTAGGGATTCCCTTCGCCAAACCACCTGTTGGTCCGTTGCGGTGGAAAGCCCCTCAACCCGCGGATAACTGGGATGGTGTCCGGATCACTAAAAGTTTCGGCCCGCGTCCCATGCAAACGATGGTATTTGGAGATATGGATTCCCGGTCTGATGGTGTAAGTGAGGACTGTCTCTATCTTAATATCTGGACGCCTGCCACCCGTGATGTGAAAAATCTACCGGTACTTGTGTATTTCTTCGGGGGTGGCAATGTCGCCGGAGATGCCTCTGAGAAACGTTATGACGGGGAAAGCATGGCAAAGCAGGGGATTGTATCAGTAACCATTAATTACAGGCTCAATATTTTCGGATTTCTCGCACATCCCGGTTTATCAGCGGAAGCGCCTTATAAAGCTTCAGGGAACTATGGCCATCTTGATCAGCACGCATCCTTGAAATGGGTGCAAAAAAATATTGCCGCCTTTGGCGGGGATCCGAAAAAGATTACCATCGCGGGGGAATCTGCCGGTTCAATCGGGGTTAGTCTGCAAATGGCATCTCCTCTTTCCAAAGACCTAATTGCGGGAGCCATTGGAGAAAGCGGAGCGGCCATTACGCCCACCCTTCCTCCGGTGCCCCTGGCGGAAGCTGAAAAGGTAGGCCTGGAATTTGCCACAGCGGCAGGCTATCCGGAAATTGAAGCGCTTCGAAAATTGAGCTCCAGAGAGCTTTATGAAATATATAACGAATCGCAGCGATTTGGCTTTCCATCGGTCATAGATGGGTATTTTATGCCCAAATCGCTCCCGGAGATTTTTGAAGCGGGGGAACAGGCTCAGGTTCCTTTACTTCTTGGCTGGAATTCCGCAGAAGTTCCCGCGGCGGCCTTTATGGGCACTCCTGTTTATACTGAAACCGACTATGTGAAAAAAGTAACCGAGACCTACCCCAAAAATCATCAAAAGGTGCTTGAACTGTACCCGCACAGCTCCAAAACGGAAATTGAACATTCAGCAACGGCACTTGCTTCGGACCGCTTTATTGTGTATAGCACATGGAAGTGGTTTGACCTTCATAGAAAAAATAGTGACCAACCTGTCTATCGCTATCTCTATAGTAAACTCCGGCCAGCTTTGGTTGATGAAGACCGCGTTTCAGGCCTGGCCGGAGGGACAGTATCCAGGGAATCTGAAGCGCCGGCAGCGCCGGCAGAGATCGGCGCGCCCCATGCGTGTGAAATTGAATACTGCCTTGGAAATCTGCATCTGATTGATGACTATGCCTGGACCGATGAAGATTATAAGGTGTCCCGGACAATGCAGGCATATTTTGCGAATTTTGTAAAAACAGGAGATCCGAACGGATCGGGATTGCCGGAGTGGCCCGCTGCCAAGGCCGATTCGGAAAGTCCGTCTGTGATGGTAATCGACTCAGAAAGTAAGGCAGTAAATGCTCAGCATGATGCACGGTATATGCTACTGGATGGGACCTATATGAATTGAACTGAGATCGGAAGGTTACCTGAAAAATATACTATTGTAGTTCAAGTGCTTTCTTCAGGTCCAGTTCTGCCACGGATTCTATGACCATATCCGGCTTGAAAGGATAGTCGTCCAGCACCTCTTTTTTTGAGACCCCGGAAAGAGTAAGGATGGTGGTATATCCCAATTGGACGCCGCCCAATATATCCGTATCCATCGTATCCCCAATAATGATGGTTTCCCGGGCCTCCAGGCCAAGGGTCTTCCGTGCGGCACGCATCATCACAGGACTCGGTTTCCCAACAGAGAAAGCTTTCTTTCCGGTTGCCTCTTCAATCATCGAAACAATCGCCCGGATTCCCAGGTTGGACCAGCCCTTCTTTTTAGGGGACGGATCGAGGTTGGTAGCGATCAACTTTGATCCCGAAAGGATCATATCAACTGCATTATTCACCATTTCCAAAGTAAAGTTTCTGCCTTCTCCTACTACCACAAAATCCGGATTTTGGTTGACCAGAGTATACCCCTGCTGATGCAGACTGGTGATGAGTCCGCCTTCCCCAAGAACATAAGCCGTTCCCTTTGGATTCATAAATGACAGAAACCAGGCAGTGGCCATCGCGCTGGTATACACATTTTCCTCTTTGATCTTAATTCCCATCTTGCTCACCTTATTCACGGTATCGAGGGGAGTGCGCTGACTATTATTCGTCATAAATAAAAACGGGATGTTTCTTGCCTGTAGAGTTTCTATAAATAGATCCGCTCCCGCGATCATCGTATCTCCACTGTAAATAACCCCATCCATGTCAATGAGAAAGCCTTTTTTCATACCCAACCTTATTAATCTGTCCGCAAATTACGCAAGCTGCTACAAACTAACTTCAAAACTAGTTAAAATCAGCCAGCATCTGCTCTTTTGTGATTCACAAAGTTAGATGTCGTATTCCTCCGGGAATCCGGAGCCAGCCGGCGAAGTCCGGAACTACCTGGTCTTCCTGGGCTCGATTTCAGAATCCAACCCTGCTAGTGTGCCACAAACACGGTAACCGGGGGGTTCCTGGTGTGAATCCGCAAATCGGCACGAAGTTTTAACAGACTTCCGTTTATCTCTTCTGCCTGAGATTCCAAAAGGGCATAAGTTACATTAGGCAGACCGGGAGATAAAAGCACCCGTTGATAGGCATCTGCCAATTCCTGCTCGCTATTGATTACCCAGCGGTCTACTTCATTGGAGGTCATAGTACCTTCCGCAAGCCCGACAGGCAAGTGCGTATAAATTCCAGGCTGTGTTGCGGGGAATTCGGTTTGCCTTACCCTGTAGAGTACGTAATGTTCGTGAGCCAGGCGGAGAGCAAATTGGCGTTTTTGCTGCTGCACGCTTCTGAAAAATGCCGTTTTTCGTGTATAATGATTGTCCGTCGCGAGTTTGCCATAGGTTGCATCGGCAGCAAGAATTTCAGATAAAAGTCCGGCAAGCAAGGCATCGCGTGTTTTTCTTTCTTCCATAATTACATCTTATAGTTATTAAAATCAGGTATCTCCCTTAAGGAGTGATCCGTCAGATCGATGTTTTTCCTATAGGGCATCGACCAACCATCAGGCAGACTTACCGGACCCGTTGATATCCGGGGTATATCCTTTAATCAGTCGCAAAATTGCGGATTCAGATGGGGTAAAGTATGGCTCTGACTCTTTCTGTTGCTCGGCAAAATTGAAATACTTTTGTAAGGTTCCGGTTTCATAAGAGGATACCAGCAAGGGGTGTATATAATATTTACGACAAACCGTCCTCGTATTTCCAAGTGCCGCGGCAGCCGCGTCATACCCTGTAAGTATATTACTGCTTAGCTCCTTAGAATCTGCCGGTGCATCCAGTTCCAATAGCGTATCAAAAAAAACCACGCTGGCCGCCCAGGTCCGGAAATCCTTTGCTGTAAAAAATTGATCAGTGATGGCGTGAAGGTATTCGTTGATCATGGAACTCTCAATCTGTTGCTTATTTCCATTATCGTCATAGTACTGAAATAATTCCCAACCCGGAATATCCTCGCATTGGGAGACCAGTTTTATCAGTTTTTTATTACGGACGGTTACACTGTGCTCTTTTCCTTTCTTACCCACAAATTCAAACCTCATCTTTTGCTTTTCCAGGTGTACGTGTTTTTTACGAAGGGTTGACAAACCGTATGACTTATTGCGTTTGGCATACTGTTCACTCCCGATACGGATGTGGGTTTCTTCCATCAACTTGATCACCAGGGCAATCACCTTTTCTTTGGAGAGTGTCTTCCTCCTCAGGTCCTTTTCTACCTGCTTTCTGATGTGAGGTAGTTTCTTCCCAAACGCAGCCATTCTGTAAAATTTTGTCTGATTGCGTATTTTGAGCCAGGTTGGGTGATACCGGTATTGCTTCCGGTTTTTTATATCCATTCCAACAGCCTGCAAGTGTCCATTGACCAGATTGGTGATCCTTACATTTTCCCAGGCGGGCGGGATAACCAATCCCTCGATTCGATCCAGAAGTTTGACATCATTGATGGCCTTATCCTTCAGGACGTAATCAAATCCCTTTTTTTTCCGCCTGCGTTGGATCGGTAATTTCCTGTTATCAACATAGATCAGGTCCAGTTCCGCCAGAACTGTTTCAGGAGCGGTCATTATTTGTTCTAAGAAATTTTTACGGGTCATGTGAGAATGAGCTCCTGATTCTTGAGATATTCTGCACATTGCAAAGCATGATCAGAAGGGAACTAAAATTAATGGGATTGTTTGTATTAAGTGTGCTTTAAAGCGTGCATGGTTGACACATTTAGAACACCTGTCTGATCCATTTGTCCAATAGCGATATAATTACTTGTCCAGTGAATAATTTTATGCCTTATTCTTTTAATACCAAAGTGGGAGTTAACAGCGCTCACGGGAAAAAGGAACTTTTCAATAGGTGTTTTTGAGATAAAAATAATGGGATTCTCCAATTTATTTCTCAGTAGACTGTATTTGTTTCCGAAGCTCCCCGAGGATTTTATGAGCGAAATCCTTGTCAGTCATATTCATATCCAGTTCAAGTAAGAGCTGATCGGCCGGCTCATGGTACCCACTCTTCAATATTTTGATGTATTTTGGGATGAATCCGTCGGGATTTTTCAGATACGAAAGGTAGTAATATAGGGAAAGGGCAGATGCCAGCATCTCATGCATGTTGTGAAATGGTTCACGAAAACTGGAATCAAGCAGCATCCAAAACTCTTTGCTATACGGCTTCCTGCCATAGTATTCCGGATGTATTCTCATTCCCAGAGAGTAGGTTGCGTTGTCCAGATCTTCTGGGGTGTTGATGGTTCCGCCTATGATCCCTTTGATCAGGTGGTATTCGATAAATGCTTCCTCGGTACTCCCATAAATTACCCTTAAACGATCATTCAACTGTTTTCGGAAGATTTCCTTTTCTTCCGAATCTTTCATCCCTTGATACAAATAGTCAAAAGTGAGTAATTCATTAAAATTACCGAAGGACTCTGTAAAATAAGCCGGACCGGAGCCATAAATCATTCTGACATGATTATTATACATCATGGTGGCCTGAACGGCATGTCCGGCTTCATGGGCCAGAAGGGTAAGATCGATCAGATAACCCTCATAATTCAGCGCGTAAAAAATGCTCGGATAAACCGGATATACGCTCGCAGCTCCCCGAATGGGGAGTCTGTTCGCTCCCCTGATGATATCGATTCTCCCGTTATGAGGATTGAGGAGATGGCTCAGCTCCCTTCCATATTCCGGCCCAAAAACCGCAAGCGCCTTTTCTATGATTCCGGTTGCCTGAAGGATATCGAATCGGAGTGCCGGCAAGTTTTGTACAGGTTCCTCAGGCACCAGATCCTTTCCTGTACCTTCAAGCACGGCAGCAAAGAAATTTTCAAGTGCTTTCTCAGGGATGTCTCCCGTCCGATATTTTTCTTCCAGCAAGTCCCTGTATCCCTTGGCTTGTGCAAAGGCATTCAATCCCCTGATAAAATGTATATACCCGTATCCAAGCAATTGTTTCTGGGTCGCATAACCGGCAAAGAATTTCTTTTCCCCTGCGGATCTGACGACCGGATCCGGGTGGCTCTCCCAGGCACTGCGGTCCAACATCAGATCTATGGTATCTCCGGCAATATAAATAGGTTCAAATTTTATCCGTTGCATCGCCAACTCATAATAGTCACTGTTTTGCAAATACGAAAAATGTGAGGTTGCCCGCGCATCATTTTCAGAAAGAAGAGGGGATGCCTTCAACTTTTGAAGGAAGTATGAAAAATCAGTTTCCACCTCAACCAGCTGGTTAAATGCCGGGGGGGCAAGTGCGGCAATTTTCTGCTTTAGGGGGAGACGCATCGCATTCATTTTACTGCGGATAGTATCCCCTTCCGCGGTCCCGGACACCTCCGTATTAGTTGCGTATTTTAAAAAATAGTAAAGGTCCAGTTTGCGATATGCCCTTTCCATCCTGTCATAGGTATTCAGAACAGTTCTCCAATGCAGAAGCGGGAGATCATGCACCTGTAGCATCCCTATTACCGTATCAATTCCTGAAAGTAGTTGATCCTCGGCTTCTCTCAACTCCAGCTCCCCGCCATAGAAATTCTTTCGAAAATCAAAGGTATACGCCTTCTTCAAAGTGTCAGGAACAGGTTCAAATTTCTGTGCTATCAGGAAATAACTGCAAAAAAGAGCAGAAACTAAAAGTAAATGGTACTTCATTGCAATCGGAGTTATTGATTATGTGTATATATTATATTCCTATATTCAGCCTGTTTGCTTTAGGGTATCCTATATAGTCCGGAAAAATCAAAAGGTTACACCAGGTTTGCCATTTACTTTCTCCGATTACTCTTTACCTCAATTTTAAAGGCTGCCTCTGGTATTTGCCGCTTAAAAATGGTAGTTTTAAAGTCCCGTATCGGGAGAAAAGGGTGAAACGCAGCGCAGGGTCTCTGGAATAATTTCGCGCGATAGCTGCGCAGAATCAATAGATATTTAAAAATTGACATTATGAAAATAGCGATGTTGGGTTCGGGCTTTATTGCCCGATTTTATGCGGAGGCGCTGCATGCGCAGCGCAGAAAGGACAACATAATCACTGTATATTCCAGAAATTCTGAAAATGCGCAAAGGTTTGCGGAAGATTATGGATTCGCTGATTACACGGATTCCATGGTCAGGGCAATCACCCACCCGGAGGTGGATGTCGTTCTTATTTCTTTACCGAATCATCTTCATGAAGCGGCTGTAAAGGAATGTGCAAAGGCAAAAAAGCACGTATTGTGTACCAAACCTCTGGGGCGGACGGCAGAAGAGGCAAAGAGAATGCTTGATATGACAGAGGCGGCCGGGATTTTTGGCGGCTATCTTGAGGATCTGTGCTATACTCCGAAATTCTTAAAATCATTGGCGAGTATCAAAGCAGGGGTCATTGGCAAGGTGCTGTGGGCCAAATCAAGGGAAACCCACCCCGGACCTCACAGCGATTGGTTTTGGGACATGGATAAATCCGGGGGTGGAGCCATGATCGACCTCGGATGTCATTGTGTGGAAATCAGCAGAAATTTTATTGGAAAAGAAGTAAGACCTTTGGAAGTGATGTGCTGGGCGGATACCCAGGTGCATCCTATCGAGGCAGAAGATCATGCCATAGGCCTGGTGAAGTATGCCAATGGAGCTATTGGTCAATTTGAGGTCAGCTGGGCCTTCCGGGGAGGGATGGATCTTCGCGATGAGGTGATGGGTACAGAAGGAACGATCTGGATAAATAGCTTTTTACGCACCGGCTTTGAAATGTTTACCACAGGAAAATCCGACGCTTATGTGGCCGAGAAGGCAGAGGTTTCTAAGGGGTGGTTATTCCCGGTGGGCGATGAGACCCATGATCTGGGTTATCCCCATATGTTTACCGATATGTTCAGTGCCATTGAAGAAAACAGGGATCCTCAGGAAACTTTTTATGATGGCTATGTCGTCAATGCCATCCTGGATGCCGCCTACGCCTCGGCAAAATCAAAAATCTGGGAACCTGTTATTCTCGAGGATTGGCGGGGAAATCAGGAACAAGAAGAAGACAAGAACTGGATTTCCTATGATGATGATCATTACCTGATCAAAGAAGAAACACTGCCCAACGGGGACCGGAAATTAATTCTCAAACACAAAACCACAGGAAAGGTCAGTCAAAAGGCAACGACGGCAGGCAGCTAATTTTATCGGGTGCCACGAGCATCAAAGCAACCTACATTTCGTCACAGTACGCACGGCAATAATTATTTATCTGCCTCCGTTTTTTTATTGCTGATTCTGTCCGACGTCCTGTCATTGGTTCCGCTTACCCAATCTGATTCAACGCATTCCTCAAATCCCATGGAAGCCTTATTCTTAGTCGCATCCCTACCTACCTTTTTTAGCGGGGTATAGTTCAGAGGATGAACTTCGTTATGAGGATTGTTTCTGATTGCATTGTAGCAGCAAATAAGTGATCCTCCCGGATGCTCAGATTGATTCTTATCGGATATGTACAATAAATTGCAATCGAAGAAAAGTGCATCCCCAGGTTCCATTTCACAATAAACCAATGGAAAAATCTCTTTTGCGACGTTTACCCTTTCCATATCTGCACCTGCCTGTTCTCCAGTCAGTGAATGTTCAGTCCTGCGCATCTTATGAGATCCTGTCAACACCTGAAGACAACCGTTCTCCCGGGTAGCTTTGTCAACGGCAATGGTAACGCTCATCAGTAAAGGATGAAGGAGACCGAAATTATACCAGTACCCGTAATCCTGGTGCCACGTCCAGGCACCCCCCACCCTGGCATCCTTCAGAATCATTTTAGAGTGATAATGGTAGACCTCTCTCTCCAGCAGATCCTCAGAGACATCAACGCTCCGTTCACTCCTGGCGAACACGCTATAAATATCATCTCCCGGATGATTCCACAAAGATTACCGTACCGTTCCTACCTCACCGTCCGCCCTGGCACAGGAGCGGCAATCAAGTTCAAGGTCTGCCAGTGCTGAATTCTTTATCAGGCCGATGTCCTCCGCAGCAAAATGATTTTTTAATACAAGATAGCCGCCTGTCAGTACGTTTTTATATATTCCTGTGTTAACAGGACGAAAAGTTTTAGGGATTTAAAGGCCTCCGAGCCCTGATGCATATCACATGAATTGACCATGGTTATGGGAGATATCAAACCTTAACTACTAAAAATTGATCCCTGATTTTTATTAAATAGCATAAGAGAGGAAGCCGGAATCCCTCCGTAAAAGAATGTAGAAATTTTTAGTACCTTACATAAATGATTCGTGCCATTATTCAGGTTCAGACCGCGACCCGATATAATGCAACAACCCGGATCCGGTTAGACAATCAATAAACGATGACCTATATGAAAGGAAATTCCCGGCGTAAGTTTATAAAGAATACCACCCTTGCAGGGATCGGTATTTCCATTGTTCCGAGTAAGGCCGTGGCCGGACTTGGGCACAAACCCCCAAGCGACACTTTAAACATTGTGGGTGTAGGGATTGGTGGAAAAGGGCACCCCAACCTGGTTGCCATGAATACGGAAAATATTATAGGGCTATGTGATATTGACTGGAATTACAGCGCACATTGTTTTAAAACCTTTCCAAAAGCCAAAAAGTTTTATGACTGGCGCCGTATGTTTGATGAAGTGGGGGACACCATGGATGGGGTGATGATCTCAACAGCGGATCATACACATGCAGGGATCACTGCTGCCGCGATGACCATGGGCAAGCATGTTTACTGCCAGAAACCCCTTACACATAGTGTTTATGAATCCCGTTTGCTGACAAAACTGGCAAGCATGTATCCCGTAGCGACACAGATGGGCAACCAGGGTAATTCCGGAGACGGAGTACGGCAAGTTTGTGAATGGGTATGGAACGGGGAAATAGGCGAAGTTCTGGAAGCCCATGCATGGACAGACCGCCCCATCTGGCCTCAAGGTTTGGAACGGCCCAAAGAGGCAATGAAGGAGCCGGCGAATTTCAATTGGGATCTTTTCCTCGGTCCGGCACCGGCCCGGCCTTACCATGACATTTATACCCCATGGAACTGGAGGGGTTGGTGGGATTTTGGAACCGGAGCTTTCGGGGATATGGCCTGCCATGTTCTTGATCCTATCTACAAAGCTTTAAAACTGGGGTATCCCGAAACCATCTTGGGAAGTGCCACAACAGTTAATACCGAGAGCGCTCCAAATGCGGAAAAAGTCATCTTTGGATTTCCTGCCCGGGAACCTCTCGAAAAACTAAAAATGCCAGCTGTGAAAGTGTATTGGTATGACGGCGGGATGTTACCGGACCGGCCCGAGGGATTACCCGACGGCACCCCCCTGATCAGGGATGGCCTGGGAGGATGCCTGCTTGTGGGTACCAAAGATACATTGATCAGTGACTGCGGAGGTTTCAATCCCCGCTTGCTTTCAGGCCGCATTCCAGCCGTGACTCCTTATTTAAGAAGGATTCCGGGCTCTGTCGATTATAGTGACGGACCCCATGAACAAGACTGGATCAGGGCCTGCAAGGAATCTTCCGATACCCGTACCGAAGCCTCTTCTCATTTTGCCTACGCCGGCCCTTTCAATGAAATGGTTTTGTTAGGCGTATTGGCTGTCCGCCTGAAAGGCCTGAACAAAGTTTTACAATGGGACGGTCCTCAGATGAAGTTTAGTAATATTGGGGCCGGAGAAAAGATGGAAGTGGTATCTACCTTCGGTTTCCAGATGAAGGAAGGTCGCCCGACATGGAATGTGGAGCATCTAGAACTCGATGCGCTCGAGGCCGCCGAAAGTTATATCCGACATAACTACCGCGAAGGCTGGACCCTGCCGGATATGCCGGCCTGATCCCGGATTACGGCGCTGCTTTGTTGCAATGACAAATAAAATGCCAGCCATCTATTGAAGGCTGTATGCCTGGATCCGTACTCATAGCAACCTTAAAATAGAATACATACCGGGGTTTGGGCCGCTATCTGATCTACGAACTCCAGCGATCCTTTATGTTGATCACGCTTAAAGGAAACTATGGAATTACTTTCCTGGTTCGCTACTAACAGGAATTTCCCATCGGGTGATAAACTGAAATTTCGCGGTGTTCTGCCCTTGGTTGGAGTATGACCGATAGGTTGTAAACTGCCATTGACCGGGCTGATACCAAAAATGGCTATGGAATCATGCCCCCTGTTGGATGCATATAGAAATCGTCCATCCGAACTGATATGAATATCCGCGCAGGTATTAGGAGAAGTATAACCCTCCGGTAAAGTTGAAATGGTAGATCCGACTTTAAAATCTCCCTGCGACGTTCTTTCCAGTATCGTAATTGCGGAAGTCAGTTCATTCAGGACATAAGCCCTCTTCCTGTCAGGATGAAATGTCATATGCCTGGGACCGGCACCAGCCGCCATGGCCAGTTTTGACGGAATAGCAGGTATTAATTGATTTGCTGTGGTGTCGATCCGCGAAAACCACAATTCATTCGTTCCAAGATCAAGAGAGATGATTTCGTCTTCTGTTTTTCCGAACCATACGGAATGGGCATGGGGTCCCTCCTGCCTTGATGTGGTGCCTTTTCCTAGATGCTTCTGAACATCGAGCAGATCCGAAATATTCCCTTCGGAATCCAACTTTAACATTCCTATCGTCCCGTCCTCATAATTGGCTGTAAGCACATAACCCTTTGAATTGGTTGTAATAAAACAGGGGTATCCTCCCCCTGATGGTTTCCGGTTGATCCTTTTCAGTTTGTTCCCCTGAATGGCATAGGATTCAACATAGCCTGTGCCGGTACTGTCCACAATTTCATTCACGGCAATCAAGTACTTCTGATCAGCACTTTTTGCCAGAAAGGAAGGATGCTCGGCTCTGGAAGCCAGACCGGAGCTGCTAAGTTTGCCGTCTTCATGAAGCAGGAAACTGTAGATTCCTTCACTTCCTGAATCCGTATAGGTGCCAACAAAAAAGGATTGAGGGTCCTTATAGGCAGGAGCTTCCGACTCCTGCGAAACAACCGGTATGAAGACCAGGATCACAGGAATTATTCCGATTTTCATCACAAATTCTTTTTAAAGATAGTATGATACAATTTTCTACTTACAGAGAATGAACTCCCATTCTGTACGTATTATGTCGCCGGATATTTCATTTGTCCGTCGACAAACTAAGGTAGTAAATTTAAGGAAGACTCCCCGTCAATATCTATTTCAGAGGATCGGCTGCTCCTTAATTCAGAGCCGTGGGCGGAAGTTCACTAATTTCCTGAGGACCCCTTAAGTTACCAGGTGCGTTACCTTTTCTCCTCTGCAAAACTGCAGAATATTCCATGCCGCCAGCCGGGACATTTCATCTCTGGCATCAATTGTTGCAGAGCCAATATGAGGGGTGATAGCAACATTCTCCAACTGCAGTAATGGGTTGTCGGCGGCCATAGGCTCAGGATTCGTTACATCCAGCCCCGCGCCCCAGATCCTCCCTTTTTCTAACGCGACGGTCAAGTCTCCCTCGTGATGTATTCCTCCCCGGGCCGTATTCAGAAAAATAGCCGTAGGTTTCATTCTTTGGAAAGCACTTTTATTAAATTTTTCTGAGGTATCAGTAGTAAGGGCCGCATGCACTGAAATTATATCACTTCTTTCAAGGAGTTCATTGAATGATACGGGGATGGCTCCCAATTCTCTTTCCGCTTCCTCATTCCTATTGCGGTTATGGTAGATTACAGCCATCCCATAAGCTCCAACACAACGCCTGGCAAACTCGGTGCCGATACGCCCCATTCCAAAAATACCCAGGGTACGCCCTTTTAGTTCTATGCCCAGATACGCCCGTGGCCGGAAATGTCCCCAATCGCCGCGAAGAATCCCTTTATGCATATAAAACATTTTGCGGGAAACCGCCATTAATAGTGCAAAGCAAATATCCGCTGTGGCATCAACCATTGCAAAAGGGGTATTGGCGACGGGAATACCTAGCTCTCTGGCACTGGTAATATCAATATTGTCATATCCGGCAGCAAATTGTGATATCAATTTTAGGTGGCGGTTGCTTTCAAGAAAACTACGGTCCAACCGGTATACACTTGAGGAGAGCAGCAGCTGATGCTCTCTGGTAGCATACAGGAGCTGAGAGGGGGTCATGGGAATATCTCCGGACCAGACGGTAACTTCGAGTCCTTCTTCACGGAGCAGGTTGATCCCGTTTTCAGGGATATTAATTGACACCAATACTTTCAATTTTATTTTTATTATGTTCTGTTCTCAACTTATTAACGCAAGGTCCTGTGTGCGGTGCGAAGTCCCATGACACTACATCTTCCATTATTCAGTAACGGATGCCATTCTTTTCTCCGTATTATTAGGCATTATAGAATGAATGAACTCCAATTTTTTAACTACGGTGAGAGGGATGACAAACGGATAGATATCCGGCAGTCCCATCGAACGATTCAGGCTATTACCTGCTGCAGTAAGGGCAACACTCCATCTGAATATTTTCGCAAAACTGTCTGAGTGGTAAGGATTGGGGCATAATTCTGGGGTTCCGGAATTTCCGGGTCCCGAAAGACCAATTCCGGAGTAGTGGCCGGTTTCCAAAGTATCCATAAGGTGCAGGTAATGCGCCCAGGTTTCCGCCCAGTCCTCCCAGGGATGAGAAGTGGCATATTTGCTGATAAAATGCTCAGACCATCCTGCCATTGGCTTATTTGCGTAATAACTTTTGAGCGAGGCGCCATAATCTGCACTTTCATCGCCAAAAAGATCTCTGAAAGTGGATATCGTTGAGTTCCCTATACGTTGTGGCCAGTAATAATGCCCGATCTCATGTCGGAAATGGCCGATAAGAGTTCGGTAAGGTTCGGACATTTCCTTTCTGAGTTGCTCCCGTTCGACAGAATCAGCTTCGGTTAAAAGAATGGTGACTATTCCGTTGGCATGACCGGTAACAGCCCCTTCCGGATTGTCGGTCGTAAGGAAATCAAATGCAAGTCCCCGGGCAGCATCAGCACTTTTGGGCACAAGAGGAAGACCCAGCAAGATCAATTGATAGACCAGCCTGTGCTTTGCAAATTCCAGTTTTTGCCATTTGTCAAAATTACTGCCTTCCTGAGGATCAGGTACTTTCCTGTTCAGGGCACAACAGCAACAAAAAGTATCCGAAGGTGAACTCACTACCCAGTTACAAACTTGCAGCTGATAATTCCTGCAATACCGGTTTGCAATAGACAATTCCTCACGCTCCGTCTGCATGTCTGTCAGCATGAATTCAAGTTTTCCCGGGTGAAATCCAATAGCATTTCCACAGGTTTCACAGCGCGTATTCTCAAAATATATAACCCAACTGCACTGAGGACATCTGAATAACTTCACAAAAGCTGTATTGATCTATAAGTTTTTAAAAATAATATTCTCATGGTACCTTGCTACGGTCATTTCAGGATCTCCCGGTGCCTGGCCAAATGTGTCGTTCATCTGATTTTTTATCTCTGAAGGAATCAATACTTCTTTTAATAGCGGCCACAAGGGCATGAAAGGAAGAAGGTTTCTGAAGGTAACGGTCTGCTCCCAATTCAAATAACTGCTCAATCCGCAGCAATTCAAAAGATGTAGAATAAATAATGACCCTTATCTTTGCGAATTTCTTTTCTTCCCGCAGCTCTTTCAGACATTCCTTCCCATTCATCATTGGCATATTAAGGTCGAGATAAAGAAGGTCCGGTAAGGGTACTGAAGGATCCCGAAGATTTCTCAGAAGGTCCGAACAGGAATCAAAAATCAACAATTCTGACGATTCCCCGGATGCACCAAAGGCATCCTGAAACAACTCCTGGTCATCCTTATCATCATCGGTCAGGTAAATTCTTCGAATACTGGCTGCCATAGGTACGCGAAAATCAATTCAACTAATGGGTTTATTCCGTCCCAAGGGATTCTCTGAGGGGAGCTAAAAATAAAATAAAAATTGATACAGAAACAGGCTACATCAGGATTGTTTCACAATTTGAAAAAACGGGGGCGCTTAGCTGAAAAGGTAATGAAAAAAACAGAATGTCCTGTTATCTATGAAATCCGGAATTCCTCCCGGAATTTGATATTCCTCCCTGACCCCGACCACTGCCATAATGCTGTTGCGGCGATATCAGACGTTCAATTAGGATGTAAAATTCGATTCCTTTCTCCACGGATTGAAAAATTATTGTTAATATTAATATCCTCAACAGTCAGTATGCGACGGTTATTCACTCTTTTATTGGTATGCGCCTTCTTCTGGTCCTGCGGCCCCGGAGAGCCCAAAAAATTGGCTTCCGGTGAGGTGAGGGATTCTGTTTTTCAGATCCGGCACTCGCAGGAAATGCTCCAGGTATTTCGCAGAAATGAAAACATAGCCCTGATAACACAAAATACAAGGCCGGCGTTTCGCCCCTATCTTCACCCCATTCTAAGCCCCGGAACGGAAGTTTCACTCACAGAATACAGCCCGGGGCACCACCCTCACCAAACCGGCCTCTACTGGGGAATCACACGAATGAATGGTACCGGCGCCGATCAGGAGGAGCTCAGCAAATGGTTTTACGATCCTGATAAACCTGAAGACATCCAAAAAAAAATTGGGCGCGATTATTTTCATAATCCAGGCCCGGATCACTGGAAAAAAGTGAGTGCGGAAGTACTGAAAAGTGAAGGGCCTGCTGTCTCATGGAAGACGGTATATCACCTGCTGGATGAGGCCGGGAAGCCCACCTTAAAGGAATCGCAAACCTGGACGTTTTCGGAGCAGGGGGGTAAGTTTTTGCTGAACCTGGAATGGGAGGGGGAAGCCCTGGAGGATATTACAATCAATAAATTTGATTATGGCGGATTGTTTCTTCGAATGCCCTGGAAGGAAGGTATTACGGGCGCCGTAGTAAATGCTGCCAGGCAGCAAAATGCGAATGCTGACGGGCAACGGGCCATGTGGGTAGATGCCGGCATAAAGCTTGATGGTATGGACGAAATGGGGCATATGGCGATATTTGACCATCCCAACAATCAGGGTTTTCCCCAGCCATGGCGTGTTGACAGCCAGTTGGGCTTTGGCCCGGTGCTGGCGAAATCAGGGGACTTACAGATTAAAAAGGGGGAGGTAAAGCTATTTCAGCATCAGATTGTCGCCTATTCCGGGGAATTGAATTCACAGGAAATGAATGATCTCTGGGGAACTTATGCCGGTGATGACGGCATGTATAACACTGCTTCCTTATGGGGCATAGCCCAGCAGGAAGGAAGGGATGCGAAACTTCTTAATCCGCAGGAAGCCGTAGCCGAAATGACCCTGAAAGAAGGATTTAAAGTTAATGTATTTGCCTCAGAACCGATGATCACACAACCCATGGCATTTTGCTGGGATGACAGAGGCAGAATGTGGATTGCAGAAAACCGTGATTATGAGTCAAGGGAAGATGGCTTTGCCAACTCCGGGGATAGTCGGATTCTCATCCTGGAAGACACCGATCATGACGGGGTGACTGATACCAGCAAAGTATTTCTGGATGGAATCCCCTTCCCATCCGCCATTGCAGTCGGACATGGCGGCCTGTATCTGGGAGCGCCGCCTAATCTGCTCTTTGTGCCGGATGCGGATCGTGATGACAAAGGTGATACTGAGGACATAAAGGTATTGCTTACCGGCTGGGGGATACGGGACCGTCATGAGACCATCAACAGTTTTCATTGGGGGCCCGATGGATGGTTGTATGGCCTGGAGGGGTTTGCCACGTCCTCTGTCATTCGGAAACCTAAAGGAAAAGGCAGGATTTACAAACACAGGGAAGCCTTTCCGGAAGATCTGCTTGATGCCGAAGGGGTGGAGATCAACGGGGGTGTATGGCGATACCACCCGCTAAATCATGAATTTGAAGTAGTTGCCCACGGCTTTAGCAATCCCTGGGGGATCGACTATGATTCAAAGGGGCAGTTGTTCATCTCTGCCTGCGTGATTCCTCATGTATTTCATATAATGCCCGGTGGTATCTACCACCGGCAGGGGGGCCAACATTTCAATCCCTATGTATATGAAGACATCAAAACCATTGTAGATCATCCACACCGCTCCGCCCACGGAGGAGCCAGGATTTATCAGTCAGATGCCTTCCCTGCGGAAGAACAGGGACGGCTTTTTATGGCAAATATTCATGAACATGCCGTGTTATCTGACCTGCTTACACCTATAGGATCCGGCTTTAAAGCGAGTCACGGCGACGATTTCCTGCTCGCCAACAATGCACAATGGATCGGGTTTAGTATGGAAATCGGTCCGGAAGGCGGACTTTATGTCCTGGACTGGCATGATGCAGATATTTGCGGAAATGAAGTCGTCAACAAGGAGACAGGTCGTGTCTTTCGTATCATGCCTGAAACGAACAGAGCAAAAAATTGGCCTGGCCGCTTTGACGATCTGAACGCAATGAGCGATGTAGCCCTGGCAGACTTGCAATTGAGTAAAAGTAACTGGCACGCGGCACGGGCTCGTGTCATTTTGCAGTACAGAGCTTCTGAAAAAATCCTGGACAGGGAGGCAGTGAGCCGCCTGAAATTACTGATGTCGGAAAACAAAAATGAAGATCTTCGGTTAAGGGCTTTATGGACTTTATGGATCACCGGCAATCTCACGCCTGAACAGTTGATCCCGGTGTTGAAAGATAAACAGGAATATCTGCGGGCGTGGGCTGTTCAGTTCCTTACAGAGGACAGGCAATCTTCCGGGCAAACGGTCCTGGCACTTACGGATCTGGCGAAAGAGGAACCCTCCGCTGTGGTGAGGAGGTATCTGGCTGGGGCGCTGCAACGACTTGATGCGAAAGACAGGTGGGCCATGGCTTCCTCTCTCGTCCGGCAAACCAGGGATGCTGAAGATCCAAATATTCCAAATATGTTATGGTTCGGGCTGGAACCTCTGGTGGTCGGCGAACCTCAAAAAGCGCTACGGTTGGCCAGAGAAAGTAAGATCCCGTCCATTACAGAGAAAATCGCAAGGCGACTTGTGGATGCGGGACAGCTGGACTTTGTAACGTCTTCAGCGACCGAATCTTCCGAAGTACAGGCTGCATGGTTAAGGGGAATGCTTGCGGGACTTGATGGCAATCCGACCATGAAAGAACCGGAAAGTTGGCCTGCAAGTTACAAACGACTTCAAAGTATTCCGGGACTTGCACCCCTTGCCGAGCAAATTGCCCGACATTTCGGAAATGCACAATCTGCCGAAAAAATGCTGGCGCTTCTCAAGGGTACTTCCGCTTCAAACAATCAACAGAAGGAGGCTATTCAATCGATGGCACTGCACCAGCGAAAGGAACTTGAGGCGTTGCTGCCTGACCTTCTGGAAAATACAAATCTGCGTAAGGAAGCCATCCGGGCCATCGCAGCCTATAATAACCGGCAGCTTGCGGAACTTCTGCTGCTGAAATATCCAAAACTGAAGGAGGAAGAGAAACAGGAAGCCCTGTTGACACTCGCCTCCAGACCCTCTTATGGGGAGTATCTGGCAAAGGGTATTAAAGAAGGTGGTATTCCGAGAAAAGATATCCCGGCTTATGTGGTATTGCAATTAAGGGCCATCCTGGGCAATGGATTTGTAGAAATATGGGGCCCTATAGATGGCCCTTCCGCCGATCTTCAGGGGGCTTACGCCAATTACCAGCGCCTGCTTAGCGCAGGGGCACTGTCAAAAGCCGGTTTGGCCAATGGGGCTGATATCTACCGCCGCACTTGTTCCGCCTGCCATATGTTGCATGGAGAAGGTGGCATTATTGGTCCGGATCTGACAGGATCTAACCGCACCAATACTGCTTATCTGCTGAGTAATATATTGAATCCCAGCGGGGACGTACAGGATGACTATAAGTTGGTGGTGATTACAACAAGGGATGGGAGGACATACAGCGGCAACGTTCTTTCCGAAAACGAAAGGACCCTCAGCCTTCGCATCGTGGGACAGGAGCCTGTTATATTGAGTAAATCGGAAATACAGTCGAGAGATGTCACCTCAAAATCTTTGATGCCTGAAGGATTACTACAGAATCTGGAAGATTCCGAAGTGGTAGATTTATTTGCCTATTTAAAGGCTTTGGATGCTCCTGTTGTAAAGCAAGTTTCCAGGTAAATTCAGTTATACATATAATAATAAAGCACCGGCCGATTCTCTAGGATCCGGCAATTACTCCCCTGTGTTGGGTGCGTCGCATATATTTCGGTCCATACCAGAGCCAAAACCCGGTGACTGTAAAAATGAACAATCCCAGGCCAGTAATTGTTGTGTAAAGCACCTTTAAGATTTCTCCATTTGTCCGGAAGAGGTCATCCAGAATAGCGCCGTCGTGTATATTTTCAACCAGGTCTGAATTTCTTCTTGAAACGGCCAGTACTTCGCCGGTTTTTCCGTCAACCTGCACCCCCCAGTAATGG
>JBGTMS010000166.1:0-44415 GCA_041743425.1 Zeaxanthinibacter sp.
GGATTGGGTAAAACCCTGTGTAAATATAAACAGCAGAATGATCAGCGCTTTTTTCATAATTCTTCGTTTTCCAGCTGAGCGGTATACGCTTCGAGATGGGTTTTTATTACGGCATCCATTTCCGGTTCCCTGATATCCTTATATTTTTTAAGTTCCCCGAGAAGGATTTCCGCCACCTTCAGGCGTGACAGCTGCTTATTATCGGCAGGAATAATATACCAGGGTGCCACTTCAGTAGACGTTCTGTTAATCGCTTCCTCATAACAAGTCTGATACCGATCCCAAAGAGCACGCTCTTTAAGGTCTGCAGGTGAGAACTTCCAGTGCTTCTCCTCCAGGCGTATTCTTCTCAATAATCGCTGTTTTTGTTCTTCTTTTGACAAATTCAGGAAAAACTTAAAAATAATGGTTCCATTTTCGGCCAGATGTTTCTCAAAATTCCTGATTTGGTCAAAACGTCGGTCCCAGAACCCTCCGTCAATATCCTCTACCCCTTCTATCCCAGGAATATATTCTCCAAGCAGATATTCAGGATGTACTCTGGTGACAAGTACGTTTTCATAATGGGTGCGGTTAAACACGCCAAATTTTCCTCTTGGAGGAAGGGCCAGGTAATGCCTCCATAAATAATCATGATCCTTCTCCAGTTCGGTAGGCACCTTAAAGCTGTGTACCTGTACCCCACTGGCATTGCAATCCTTGAAAACTTCCCTTATCAGACTATCCTTACCTGAGGTATCCATACCCTGCAGACATATAAGAACGGCGTATTGTCCGTGGGCATATAAGATATCCTGAAAGGCACCCAATTCCTTTCTGGTTTCCCTCAAAGCTTCTTTAAGCTCTTTTTTTGAAAGTTCACTTTCCTCCCGGGTTCTAATGGAGGCAAGTTGGACGTGCTTTATGACTTTATGCGAGTTCCTGTCTTCCTGATTCATGGTTTGAATATAAACTAAATTGTCGGTGTAAGGTAATTCCAGTGGTGCTAAAATAGCCATTAGTCTATTAAAGAATACCCTTTATCCAACATTTTGCAATGGTACGCCTCTTGGTCGAAAACTTAAGGCAAAATCTCTGATCATCAGTATCTTTACAGAGCCAAAATTTTACTTAACCTTATTGCTAAGCGATGCAAAAAATTGTTGCCCTGACCGGGGCGTTCCTTCTTTGCTGTTCCTTTTCAGACCCAGATCAAATGGCCTGCGCCTACGCAGGATCCAACCTAGGATATATCAAAAGCCAAACAGAGAAAGCCCTTTCTGCGATCGATATCAAAACTTCCCGCTTTTTTGTTTACAGAGCTTTAAATGCGATTGAAAAATCCAGGAAGCAACTGCAGGCATGCGGCTGTGAATATGCTTCCAGGAGTATGGAAGCAGGAACAGAAAATCTTAAACTTGCCACTAAGGTTTCCTCTCTTACGGGAACAAGAATTCTCTTGACCAGGGCTCTTGATAATACGTTTGGCGGACTGGAAGCTCTTGAAGGACATGATGAAATGCATAAAAGTGAATATGCCAGTGATTTGCTTGCCTTGAATACAAGGGAAACTGAAGTATCAATGGAGGCCATGAAGCCATTACATGGGAAAGTCCTTGAACAAAAAATAGACCAGTCACTACTTCGTTATGCAGAATCCCTTGAAAAAGTAATTCGTACCGTAGAATGCAAAGAAGCCCGCGCCTTTGCCTTCCGGATTTATAATCACTGCGAACAGGAATTATTAAAACCCAACCTTTCGGAAGCAAAGAAATACTATAATTTAAGAACCAAAGAAATCACAAAAGTAGCCTTGGATAAGCTGGATGGCTGTGGCAAATAGCTCCATCTTTTGCTCCCGGATGGCTTACATCTGAATTGGGCATTTGCAATTCCGCCCAATGTAGTCAGATCTTGATTATTTACTCGCAAAGAGGTGTACGTCTTCCTCTGAAATTTCCCCGCCTCCCAGGATAATCAATCGTTCAACAACATTGCGGAGTTCCCGGATATTTCCCGTCCAGTCATATCCTTTCAGCAAGGCTGTCGCTTCTTTGGAAAAGTCTTTCTGAACAGTACCCTGTTCCCTGGCAATCTTTCCTGCAAAATGTTCAATCAGCAGAGGAATATCATCCCTGCGTTCATTCAGAGAGGGTACCCTGATCAGGATAACGGCCAGCCTGTGATACAAATCTTCCCTGAAATGTCCTTCAGAAATTTCCTTATTCAGGTCCTTATTGGTGGCAGCAATCACCCGCACATCGACCTTAATATCCTTGTCCGTACCTACACGGGAAATCGTACTTTCCTGTAAAGCACGCAACACCTTGGCCTGGGCTGAAAGACTCATGTCACCTATTTCATCGAGAAATATGGTTCCTTTATTTGCTGCTTCAAATTTACCAGCTCTATCCCTGACAGCCGAGGTAAAAGCGCCCTTTACATGACCAAAAAGCTCACTCTCTATCAGTTCGGAAGGAATGGCAGCACAGTTGACCTCTATGAAGGGTGCTGAACTCCGATCACTTTTCTCATGAATCCAGTGAGCTACAAGTTCTTTGCCCGTTCCGTTAGCACCTGTAATAAGTACCCTGGCATCTGTGGGTGCCACCTTTTCGATCATTTCCTTGATGGAGGTAATTTCACGGCTATCTCCCACCATTTCATAATTCTTACTCACCTTCTTTTTTAGAATGGTATTCTCAACCACCAGTTCTTTGCGATCCAGGGCATTGCGAACTGTGGTGAGCAGCCTGTTCAGATCAGGTGGCTTGGAAATATAATCAAAGGCTCCCAGTCTCATGGTATTCACTGCGGTATCAAGGTCACCGTGTCCGGAGATCATTATAAATGGAATCTCAGGCTTCAATTTCCTCGCCAATTGTAATACTTCTACCCCATCCATTTTAGGCATCTTAATATCACATAAAGCGAGATCATAATCATTCTTCTTCAGCATTTCGAGTCCCCTGGCACCGTCCTCCGCCTCTTCGACAACATAGGTTTCATTTTCTTCGGTCAATATCTTGACCAGCACGCGTCTGATAGCTGATTCATCTTCTATTACCAGAATTCTTGACATACATTTTTCATTAAATTTTCCTGCCGTTAACCATACACCCGTCTTTATTTCATTCTGATAGCAACCGGGTTGAGACCCCCGCAATATATCGAATTCCCCTTAATCCTTCCTGCCGGGATTCTTTTCTTTTACTATTTGTTCACCATCGTTTTCTCAATTCGGTAAAAGGGAGGCTAATGAGAAAGCATAGCTGTTTGCGCAGGCCTTTATTTCAGCTGTCCCCAAGAATCCCGCATCCGGTAAAAAGTTGTTCCAATAGGTGTATTATATCTTCAAACAGAAGGCTTTTTCTACCCCTTTTTAAGATGCCTTTTGACCAGCGGCCCTAAGTGTTAAACAGGGCACACCAAGCAGTATTGGGATAGGATGGTTTCGTTTAATATCACCCTTAGTATTTCAGCCATTTAAAAAGTTCCATATAAGTAGGCTTCTTCCCATACATCAGAATGCCCACCCGATATATTTTGGCAGCCAGCCAGACAATGCCAATGAAGGTAATAACCAGAAGGCCAATAGAAGCAAATAATTGCCATATGGGTACACCTCCTTCACCAATACCGCCCGGTAGCCGCATTAGCATTACAATAGGTGAGGTAAGCGGAAATAGGGAAAAAGCTACCGCAATCGGTCCGTGCGGATTGCTGAATACTGAAAAGAAGCCGACATAAATAGCCAGCATCAGCGGCAGGATAATAGGGAAAATAAATTGCTGCGTGTCCGTTTCATTATCCACCGCAGCCCCTATGGCGGCATAGATGGAACTGTAAATCAGATAGCCCAGGATAAAATAAATTATAAAGAACCCGATCAGCATAAGCCATGGAATGTCATATAGTTCCTGAGCATAAAGCAGCATGGTATTGGAGACGGAGGGCATGGTCGACATCTGGTTCAGCGCATCAGAAGTCATAGCCGTCGTACTCTCAATACTGGCTGGATTGACACCGAAACTGTATACTACAACGAGTATCAGCAAAAAAGCTGAGATGATCCAGATGGCGAATTGCGTGAGCCCGGCAAGGGAGGTGCCGATGATTTTGCCTAGCATCAGCTGGAATGGTTTTACAGAGGAAATTATTACTTCAATAATGCGGCTTGTTTTCTCTTCAATAACACTACGCATGACAAATCCCCCGTAAATGATAATAAACATCATGATAAGATATCCAAATCCACCTCCGATGATCGCCTTTATCTCATTGATGCCCTTTAAATTCTGCTGTCCGGAAAAAGTGGCTGTTTTCATCTCGAACATACGGTCCATGGAGGCGAATTCTTCGGAAGAAACACCAAGTTCCAGCAATCGCCGTTGTCTGAGTCGTTCCTGAAAAATACCTTCAAGCCGATCAAGTACCGCAGTGCTGGGGGCGTCCTTTGTGTAGAGAAAAGTTTTTCCGGCTACCTCGGCCAGGTCTGAATCATACGGGATGTGAAGTAAACCGTAATACCCAAGAGCAAGGGTGGAATCCTTGGCTGCCTGCAGGGAAATATTATTGAATTGTAGGTAGGAGGTGGTTCCCCGTCTGATAAAATCGGTTGTGAAATAATCACTTTCGTTAAGAACGGTGATCACCCGTTCTTCACTGTCATTTACGCGCGTAAGATAGGCGATAATGAGAATCATACCCACCATGAGTACAGGGCTAAGGAAGGTCATGATCACAAAGGATTTGTTTCGGACTTTCGCCAGATACTCCCGTTTTATAATAAGGGTCAGTTTACCCATCAATATCGTTTTTTTGAATGGTCCTTATAAAGATATCGCTGGCTGTCGGGATGGTTTCTACAAAACTGCAGATATTGCATTTTGTTGCCACTTCAGAAAGAAATTTTCCTGAATCTCCGGTAGGCAGATGCACATAAAAATTTACCCGGCCGTCATTGGGGTCAATGGCAGTACCTGATATTTCATAGGCGGCAGAAATATCTTCCATTAAAAGTTCCTGATGGTCAGATTCCACACTCACTTTAAAGTTATTGTTCTTATAGGCCTTTTTAATATCAGAGAGCCGTCCGTCCAATATTTTTTCAGATCTGTGAATAAGTGCAATATGATCGCACAGTTCCTCAACAGATTCCATGCGATGCGTCGAGAAGATAATGGTTGTCCCATTTTCCTTCAGATGCAGGATCTCTCTTTTTATGGCATTGGCATTGATAGGATCAAAACCTGTGAAGGGTTCATCGAATATGAGTAATTTAGGTTGATGCAGTACCGTTACCACGAACTGGATCTTTTGCGCCATCCCCTTGGAGAGTTCCTGGATTTTTTTATTCCACCAATCCCCTATTTCAAGTCGATCAAACCAAAAAGCAAGACGCTTTTTTGCCTCTTGCTTGCTAAGTCCTTTTAACTGGGCGAGGTAGAGTACCTGCTCTCCCACACGCATGCTCTTATACAATCCGCGCTCCTCAGGTAAATAACCAATATGGGCTATGTGATGAGGACGTAATTCTTCCCCATCAAAAAAAACACTTCCCGTATCCGGATAGGTAATCTGATTGATAATTCTTATAAGGGTAGTCTTTCCTGCCCCGTTGGGACCCAAAAGTCCGTAAATACTATTTGTGGGAATTTCCAGTGATACTTTGTTCAGTGCAACATGATTACCAAATTGCTTGGTAACTTCCCTTGCAACCAAAAGCGTGTTCATTCAGGCATTTTTGCCAAAGATATAGAAATGCCCATAAAGAGTCCGGGCATCCCCGGATTTTGTTATACCTCCAGCTGTCTTGTCCCGCCGAAATCAAAACCGGAGATTTAGACCTGACAACTTTGTAAAAGAAGTGCTCCCGAACACGCCATTGAGCGGTTGGGAGGGGCATTACTTTCGCTACGGGAACATCCGTAATGGGACTGGTATTAAAACAAAACCCATCCCCGATATGATCGGGGATGGGAAAAAAATTGCTATGAAAAAGAAAATTAATATTGGTTGCCCAATATTATCTCAAATATACGTTTTTTATTTAAAAGGCAAATTTTTATTCGTTAAGAGAACATATCCTTTACCTTTTCGAAGAAAGATTTATCGGATTTCTCAGGTTTTGGTTCAAAATTCTCGTGATTCTGCATTTTCGTAAAGAAATCACGCTGTTCCTTATTCAATTCCTTGGGAGTCCATACATTGACATGAACCAGTAAATCCCCGGTGGAATAACCATTGAGGTTGCTTATTCCCTTACCCCTGAGCCGCAATATTTTTCCGGACTGTATCCCCGATTCAAGTTTAATACGGACCTTGCCTCCGATGGCATCAATCTCTCTTGAAGTACCCAGTACCGCTTCTGAGATACTAATATAGAGGTCGTAGTGCAGGTTATCCCCTTCTCTCTTCAGGGTCTCATGTTCAATGGTTTCTATAGCCACCAGCAGATCTCCAGGCATGCCGTTCCCCGGCGCATCGTTTCCTTTGTTTGAAACTTTGAGTTGCATCCCATCCTCCACCCCGGGTGGAATTTTGATGGACACATGTTCTTCAGTCACTAACAAGCCGTGAATGTCGGCATCTTCCGGTCTGTTATCCAGTACCTGACCGCTACCGTCACAGCCGGAACACGTCGCAGCAGTTTGCATTCTACCGAGAATGGTATTAGTGATCTTGGTAACCTGCCCAGCACCTTTGCAGGCCGGACATGTTTTATAAGTTACTCCTGGCGCCTGTGTCTTCCGGCGGACTTTCACCTTCTTTTCTACCCCTTGAGCGACTTCCTCAAGGGTGAGCTGGACGTGAATCCGCAGGTTGCTGCCTTTTACCCTTCGCTGATTGTTGCCTCCAAAACCTCCGAATCCGCTAAAACTGCCCCCGAATGCACTTCCGAAGATATCGCCAAACTGGCTGAAAATATCCTCCATGTTCATCCCGCCGCCGCCGAAACCGCCCCCTTCAAATGCTGCATGCCCAAACTGGTCATATCGGGCCCTTTTATCAGGATCGCTGAGGACTTCGTAGGCTTCTGCCGCCTTCTTAAATAATTCTTCGGCCTTCTGATCCCCTGGGTTTTTATCAGGATGATAAGCGATAGCCTTCTTCCGATAGGCCTTTTTTATTTCTGCAGAGGAAGCGTTTTTATCGACTTCCAGTATTTCATAATAATCGTGCTTCATCCTGTAAATTTAGTTTCCGACGACGACTTTTGGATGGCGGATGATCTTATCCCCCAGTTTGAACCCTTTTTCCACTACATTGAGAACCTTCCCCTTAAGCTTTTTATCCGGTGCAGGGATTTGGGTAATTGCGTCATGGACCTCTGCGTCAAATACATCCCCTTCCGCAATCTCTATCTCTTCCAGGCCCTTTGAACGTAACGTCTCCTTGAATTTATTGCTTATCAATTCTACTCCTTTAAATAATTCCTGATCTTCAGAATTGGCAATCATTCTCACTGCCCTTTCAAAATCATCCCACACAGGCAAAAGGGAAACAATTACCTCCTGTCCGGCGGTCCGGAACAATTCCATTCTTTCCCTGCTTGTACGTTTCTTAAAATTTTCAAATTCCGCAAAAAGTCTCAGGAATTTATCCTTTTCGCGAGCGAGCTCGTCGGCAAATCGCTCCTCAGCAGAAGTATAGATTTCCTCTTCCGGAGTTTCCGCAACCATCTCTTCTCCTTCAACACCCTCCAAAGCTTCCTGCTCCGGGGTAAAAATATCCTCTATATTTTCTTCTTTATCCTGTTTGTTCATGAAGTATACTTTTTTAAATAGCTCCGATGAGGAGGGCAAAAGTACTGCCAATTCTTCGAAAATGTCAAATTGTCACAAAAAAACATCCGCTTTTGGCGGATGCGATCTGTGCTTTTCAATAAAGGGTCTCAGATAAATTCTCTTTCGATAGAATTGTCTTTTCCCAGAGGTTCATCCTTGTGATAGATGTTTTCCAAAGCGGTACATACATTCTGAAACTCAAAATTATATCCGGCTTCCTCCAGCTTCTTGCTGCTTACCCGCTGACTGTCAAGCACCACCTGCGACATCTCTCCAAGGGCGGTTTTTAGGATAATTTCCGGAATATTTGGCAAAAGCAGGGGCTTGTCAAGTGTTTTTGCCAGTTGATGTATCAATTTATTCTGGGTTACCGGATTGGGGCCTACGGCATTATAAGTGCCTTCCAGTGCCTGGGAAACTGCGAAAAGGAAGATGCGGGACAGATCCCTGATATGGATCCAGGACTGCCACTGTTCCCCATTACCAAAGGCACTACCCAAATAATATTTAATCGGTTTGGCGAATGCCGGCAAAGCCCCGCCCCTGGATGACAATACAAGTCCAATCCGGATTTTTGCGACAGGGAATCCGAATTTTCTAAAGCGGTCTGCTTCCTGTTCCCATGAGCGGACAACATGACCCAGAAAATCATCCTTTCTTCCCGGGGATTCTTCCGTATAATATTCGGAGGAGGCATCCGGATAGATACCTATTGCTGAAGCTGATACTAAAGAACGAATGGTGCCGCTTGCTACTTTTTGCAGACCTGTTTCAAGGGTCCGCAGGCTCTGTACCCTGCTCTGGACTATTTTTTTCCGATGGGAAGCGGTCCATCTTTTGGCAATACTAACCCCGGCCAGATTGATTATGGCGGAAACGCCATCAAAACATGCCAGGTCTATCTGGTTCTCTGCCGGATTCCAATAAAAACCTTTATAATGAGGGGAGCTGGTTATTTTTTCCCTGGACGTTGTCAGGTAGTTTACGGCTATATCCTGTTCTCGGCAGCGATCTGCTATTTCGCTTCCCACCAGCCCTGTCGCACCCGTAATCAGTAATTTCATGCCCTGCTTTTTGTAAAGGTATTGGAATTCGGTCGGGAGAAGAAATGGTTTAATGTAGGTTTAACACTATCACGGCAGGCAAACTGACCATCGTTAGCTGGCATCCGGGAGAATGAACTTATTCTATTTTCCGGGCCCGCAGCATTTCGCGTTTCCCGGGCGGCCCGGGCAATCTTTCCACATTAAAACCAGCCGAGAGCATAGCCCTTCTCACATCGCCTTTGGCGGAATAGGTAACAAGGATACCCCCATTTTTCAGAGCCGCATACATTTTCATAAAAACGGCTTCTGTCCAGAGTTCCGGTTGTACCCTTGGACTGAACGCGTCATAATAAATCAAGTCAAATAAATCCCTATCCTCTATGACTCGGATGTCGGCATGCTTCTTAATCAAAATAAAGCCGGGTATAATTTCATAGGGTTCCTCCCAGGGGCACGAATGCATTCTTTTAAAGGATTCAAAAAATTGCGGGATGTCGAGGGCTGTGACATAGTCCAATTGTTCCGGCTCCTGAGGCGGAACAGGATAGGCCTCCCAGCTGGTGAACAGGATGCTCCGTCCGGCGCGCTGACTTTCGTAACAGGTAATCAGGGTATTGAGCCCAGTACCGAAACCCATTTCGAGGATATGAAGCTCTGAAGAGCGACAAACATTCAGGCCCATTTCAATAAAAACGTGATATGCCTCCCCTATGGCACCGTGAATGGAATGGTAATGTTCCTGAAGGTCAGGGAGGTGAATGGTTTTAGACCCATCGGCAGTGGTGATAATATCACGCCTCAAGCTCAATCGCCTATTAAAACCCCATCCGCCACAATACTATAGGCTTTGAGCGGTTCCCGGATGGTGGCTATCTGAGCCGGGGTCATTCCTGCATCTTCCGCATAATGGCGCCGATCTTCTACTGATATCATTTCGGTAAAGCCGGAACCGCTCAGGATGACTTCCTTTCCCTCCACATCCAAAGGCACAAAAAAACCATAATCCCTGAAACGGACCATAACTTCAGTATCCTGGTTAAGGGCCACTTTCATCCAACAACCTTTTACCTGGCAGACTTCCTTAATTTTGCCGCGGAATTTTAGGTCAAGGGTGTCAGTAATAGCCATGTCCTGAAATACAATGGCCGCCTCCGCCGCTTCTGTAGCCTCCTCAGGGTTGATTTGCGCACCAAAGGATGAGGTCCGGGCCGGGTTTTGGACACCTCCGCTGTGTTTCTCCTCCTGTGAGGACTGACCTCTGGAACTAATACAAAGTAGCGCGATGACGGCTAGCAGGATCCTTCTCATATGCCGGAGTTTTATATTCTTTGATACAAAAGTGATGATTTTTGGGATAAAAAAGAAACACCGGGAGTGCATAATTGCTTAATTTTATCCCTGCAAATTATCATATATGGAGAGTACGATGAACAAGCTGGTTATAGAGAAAGCCGGCTCCTCTAAAATTGATCAGGTAGATTTTAATAATCTGGCATTTGGTAAAGTATTCACAGACCATATGCTTAGCTGCGATTACAGGGACGGAGCATGGGAAACGCCTAGAATTCTTCCGTATCAGCCGATCACTCTTGATCCTTCTTCCAAAATTTTCCATTACGGCCAATCTATTTTTGAAGGAATGAAAGCATATAAGGATGCGGATGACACCATCTGGCTTTTCCGCCCTTTGGATAATCATAAACGGCTTAATATTTCGGCCAAAAGGATGGCAATTCCCGAATTACCGGAGGCTATCTTTATGGAAGGTCTGAAGGCATTGCTGCAGTTGGATCATGCATGGATTCCTAAATCTGCAGGTAGTTCCCTGTACATCCGGCCTTTTATTTTTGCATCGGGAAAAGGATTTCATGCCTCCCCCGCGGACGCCTACAAATTTATTATCGCCTGCGCCCCGTCCGGTGCCTACTTTTCCGGAAAAGTCAAGGTCCTGATAGAAGAAAAATATTCGAGGGCAGCCAATGGCGGTGTCGGCTATGCCAAAGCAGGGGGCAACTATGCAGGGCAGTTTTACCCGACACAACTGGCCGCCGAAAAAGGTTATAATCAGGTGATTTGGACAGACGATAACAGCCATGAATATGTAGAGGAGGCCGGGGCAATGAACATATTCGTACGCATTGAGGATACCCTTATAACAGGACCTGTCAGTGACAGGATTCTCGATGGGATTACCAGAAAAAGTATCCTTGATATTGCCCGGGAGGAAGGAATAACCACTGAGGTACGCAAAATTACAGTAAGCGAACTTGTGGATGCTTCACGAAGTGGGATGCTGAAGGAGATGTTTGGCGCCGGTACGGCTGCAGTCATATCGCCAATTGCCTCATTTGGGTATAGGGAGTCGGACTATGATCTGCCTCAGCTCAATGATAGTTATGCATCTTTACTAAAACAAAAAATCACCGATATTCAGTACAACCGCACCGAAGATCCTTTTGGGTGGCGCTATAAAGTAGCAAATTAACGGAGCGTGCTGGGAGAATTGAACCGCCTTTATTTTTCGGCTTCCAACTCCGGTTTCACCATCTCAAACATCCTTCGCTCAGAGGCCGAGAATCGCCCTGATATCGGGCTTGATGTAAGCAGGCCCTTTCATCACCTTCCCGTCCTCCCTGTAGATAGGTAAGCCATTGGCGCCCAGTTTACTCATATTACTTCTCTGAATCTCATTGAAGACCTCTTCAATTTTATAGTGCATACCATGTTCTAAAATGGTACCACATAGAATGTAAAGCATGTCACCCAGGGCATCAGCCACTTCCACAAGATCATTATTCCGGGCGGCCTCAAAATACTCCTTATTCTCCTCGTCCATCAGATTAAATCTAAGATTGTTTTTTTCTTCTCCCAGACTGGCCACCGGAACCTCAGAGACCCCAAGTCCAAAAGCCTGATGGAACCTGGCAACTGCATCAATTGTGCTTTTCATTTCCTCTGTTTTAGTTTAGCTTTGAACAAAATTAAACAATATGTTCAGTACCGGACAGCTGATTTTTGCCGCATTTTTTCTTCTGGCTTTTATAGCCGTGGTCATTTTCGCTTACGGAAGAGACAGGAATTTGCATCGGCGCCATTACAAAGGTGTTCGATGGATTGCAATATTCTTTGTGACTTTCGTAATAATTCTCTTTATAATTAAATATTTGCTTAAAAAGTAGGCGCAAAAGCCCGGTATAAAGCAAAAATTCGATGAACGACAACAATATTTTGATTTCACACGTATAATATAACAAAAGACGTACTTTTGCGTTGTAAAGTTAATTTATCCGATAAATGGTAACATTTTTCACCATATTCTTCTTCCTTGTCGTACTAAACGCGGCGGTTTTGATGTTCACGGCTCTCGATGCCAGAAAACAATTGAGCATTTTTACAAAAAGGATAAAGCAAGTCACATCCACGGAGCTCTATCCTATGGATTTAATTCAACCTAAATATAAAAAGGCGATATAGTTTTTATCTTTAAAAGATGCAACATCAATTATTGCTGGTTTTTTTGGGCGGTGGATTGGGAAGTTGCCTGCGTTATTTACTTAGCCGCTACGCCTCAACTATATTGCAATACGGTTATCTTGGCACGCTGATCGCAAATGGTCTCGGCTGCCTGCTGATTGGTTTTCTTTTCGGAATGACTATCCGGGGAAATTATATCAGCCAGAATCACACCTTGCTGCTGGCAACTGGCTTTTGCGGCGGATTCACCACTTTTTCCGCCTTTGCACTTGAAAATTACCTCCTGCTTAAAGAGGGGCATCTGCTTCAGTTCTCCATTTACACTCTGGGAAGCATTCTGCTAGGCCTTCTGGCAGTAGCTCTTGGTTTCTGGGTTTCTAAATTGGTCTAGCTCAGAAAAGTCTTTCATACCTCCGACAGGTCTCCTCCTACTTTTTGATTATTTCAACCACTTCGGCTGTGCCATCTGCAGTAGAAATAGTCAGACCTTTTACAGAAACTAAATAATATTACCTACTTATTTAGTTTATACCAGTAATTTTTTTGGGTCAAAATTATAATATTGATAAAAATCATAATGGCACCCCCATATAACGAGGGGGGGTATCATTTTAATAATATATTTACCGCCGTAATTAACAAACTCAAACCAATGAAAAAAATCGAAGCAATTATTCGAAAATCGAAATTCGACGATGTCAAAAAGGCATTGCACGAAATTGAGGTCAATTTCTTCAGCTACTGGGATGTGACCGGAGTAGGCAATGAAAAACAGGGTCATGTCTACCGTGGAATATCCTATAGTACAGCGGATATACAACGCAGATATTTGGTCATTGTGATTTCCGACGAATTCCTGGAACGAACACTTAATGCCATTTTCGAATCGGCAAGAACAGGTAATGTTGGTGATGGTAAAGTCTTTGTTTCCGATATGCTGAATGCGTACAGGATCCGCACAGGGGAGAACGGACATGCAGGAATTAACTAATCAATCTAACTAACTAATACTTAAACGAAATGGACGCAGGATTATTTACAGCAAATAACATCTGGATGATGATTTGTACTGCCCTGGTTTTCTTTATGCACACGGGCTTTGCATTTCTTGAGATCGGACTAACCAGACAAAAGAACACGATTAACATCCTATTCAAGAATATATTTATCATAACCGTCGGCTTGCTGATGTATTATATCGGGGGTTTCAATTTAATGTATCCCGCATTTGAAGAAGGATCCATGGGCGTCCTCAAATTTGCCGGATTTGGAATTGCGGCACCTGAAAACGGGATGACTGTTGACTACCATGACGGGGGCTATACCTGGTGGACCGATTTCCTTTTTCAGGGGATGTTCGCCGCCACTGCCGCAACCATTGTTTCAGGAGCAGTGGCTGAACGTATCAAACTGGGCTCCTTTATGATATTCACCATTATCTATGTGGGTCTGGTATATCCAATTGCAGGATCCTGGCAATGGGGTGGAGGATTTCTTTCCAGCCTGGGCGGGGAAGAAGGCGGTTTTTATGATTTTGCCGGCTCTACCCTCGTACATTCAGTAGGCGGGTGGGCTGCGCTTGTGGCCATTTATCTACTGGGTTCACGTATTGGAAAATACGAAGGCGGCAAGGCCAACGCGATTCCGGGTCACAGCATTCCCATGGCCACTGCAGGAGTGCTGATCCTCTGGCTGGGATGGTTTGGATTTAATGGAGGATCCGTATTGTCGGGAGATCCCGCCCTAACCTCCCTTGTTTTAGTGACCACTTGCCTGGCTGCCGCATCCGGGGGCGTAGCCGCCTTTGTTTCGGCAAAACTGCTGTACAAGAATTACGACCTTACGATGTTTCTTAACGGGATTCTGGCAGGGCTTGTTGGTATTACCGCGGGAGCTGACCAGATGTCTCCCAATGAAGCTGTTATCATCGGCCTCCTCTCCGGTATCCTTGTGGTACTTGGAGTAGCCCTGGTGGATAAACTTAAACTGGATGATCCTGTTGGTGCCGTTGCGGTTCACCTGCTCTGCGGGATCTGGGGAACGCTTGCCGTGGGTATTTTCGGCGCAAAGGCCGGTATGGACCAGTTCATCTACCAGCTGACAGGGGTTGGGGCCGTTGGAGGCTTCTGTGTCGTCGCCTCCTTCCTGATCATTTTCACTCTGAAGAAAACGATTGGTATCCGGGTGCCTCAGGAAGAAGAAATGGAAGGTCTTGATCTTCATGAGCATGGTATGGATGCTTATGCGGATTTCAGGATGAATCAACATTAAGTAAAAAAACAAACGGAGCGTTCGGCAAAACGCTCCGTTACTCAATTAATTTCAAAGAATCAATCTATACAGTCTAACAGCTTTCAAGACAGAAAGCCTAAAAATTGAAACATGAAACCAATTAAAAACACAAAATACGTAAAATTACTACTCCTTTCAACTTTGATGCTTTTGGCAGCCTTGACGTATGCACAGGAGGAAATGGAAGCCGCAGAAGAGGGCCCTAAATTTTCAATAAGCGGATCTGTTGATGCCTACTACAGGGCGAATCTCAATGGAGATAACAGTGTTGACGAGACATCCGGACTGCCCAACGCCGCCCCGGGATCTTCCTTTGCCAACCTGCCCGGATTCGCTCTGGGTATGGCCAATGTAGTCGCCAGTTACGAGGGTGAGAAAGCAGGATTTGTGGCAGACCTGGTCTTCGGACCGAGAGGAACCGATGCGGTTTTTGCGTCCCCTATGTATTCTGCTACCGGAAATATTGTGAATCAACTCTATGCCTACTGGAATGTCAGTGACAAGGTAAAACTTACCCTGGGAAATTTCAATACCTTCCTGGGTTATGAAGTGATCTCCCCCGTTGCCAACTTCAACTATAGCACTTCCTACTTGTTTTCTTATGGACCCTTCAGTCATACGGGCCTCAGGGCCGATTTTGACCTGGGGAGTGACTGGTCTCTTATGCTGGCTGTGATGAATCCAACGGACCTTACCGAATTCAATCCTTTCGGAAAATATGCCTACGGTGCTCAATTGGGTTATAGCGGGCAATTTTTAAATTTTGTCGCCGACAATGGTGCTTTCGAAATTGATTACACCGGAGGCTTTGATCTTTCCGATGAATTCTTCCTTGGGATCAACGCAGCTTATTTTGACGGAGCTGATGACACGGGATTTGCCGGTGGCGCCTTGTATCCTCAGTATAAGACCACTGAAAATTTCACTCTCGGTCTCCGCGGAGAATATTTTGTAGAACATGGAGAATACGGTGCCATTGGTACCGGCGTAGAGGATTCCAGTGTATTTGCAGTGACTTTGACAGGAAGTGCCAGTATTGGCAATTTAATGATAAAGCCGGAAATTCGGTTGGATTCCGCTTCCGATGAATCAGGCAATTTTCTGGATGAGAATCTTTTACCTCAAAAAAGTCTTTCATCTGTCCTGCTTGCAGCTATCTACTCCTTCTAGGAGAAACGCTTTTATTTTGGTTTTGTTAGTTCATTAGTCAAGCTCCGATCCTCCTGTACCCATCTTCCGTTAGCTCCTGTTTCTAGCGGAGATGGGAATGGTGAGAGGTCGGAGCTTATTTTTTTGTAAAGGCTTTGACCCCTGCCCTAACGGCACTTTGTAAGCGATTTCCCAGGGGCACCAGAGGACAGGAGTATTTCCTGTTGTAGGCACAATAGGGATTATAGGCCCTGTTGAAATCGATAACGATGCTGTCCCCTTCAGGAACACGCAGATCTATATACCGCCCACCTGTGTAACTCTCTTCCCCATTGGTATCATCCAAAAATGGCAGAAACAGATAATCCGTATATTTTTCTTCTGCGCTTAATTCCTGGTTCTGGTATATCTCAAGCTTTTCCGTTTTCCCGTTCAATCTGAAACGTGCGATTCCGAAGACGACTTCAGTAGACATCCTTTCAGTGGTGGTAGGCATAAGGAAGGGTACTGCCTCCGGAGTACGCTCCAGGAATGCCACCACCCGATACGTACTATCCGGGTCAAAAAACTCGAGTCCATCAAAATCCTTCCTGTACCTGTCAGGCAACGGGGAGGTTGCAGGATCGCGGTATTCCGCATTTAACGCTTCCTGAAAAGCAATAACATCACGGACAGGATCCGTCACCTCATCCATTGAGGTCCCCTGAGCCTGCTCATGATGATAGCGCTTCCGGTCCTTACACGCGGTGACAAGAAGGATCAGAGCCATCAAAAATATACCCGGGTAAATTTTCATTGCTTCTCGGTTCATTTCAAAAATACAACAATGGCCTTTTTTAGCTAGCTTTGATTCGGGTTTATTATCAAACGGGGAACCTTGAACCACATGATTGAAAGCAAAAATTCAAACATGCCGCAAATGCCCCGCGATCCGGCTGGCAGTACTTCGATTGCCCTGACCTCTTACGGGATCATATATCATGCGACACCTTTATTATAGCTATCTCAAAGCCTTTGGAGGCCTGTCAAAAGAGGTTTGGTGGCTCGCCCTGATTACGCTGATCAACCGGGCGGGAACCATGGTCATTCCATTTTTATCGCTTTACCTGACGCAGAACCTCGGCTTTACGCTTGAAAATGTTGGTTATTTAATGAGTGCTTTTGGCCTGGGATCCTTATTGGGGACCTGGCTGGGGGGGCGCCTTACAGACCTGTTCGGATACTATAAAATTATGTTTGTAAGCCTTTTATTCAGCGGCCTGATGTTTATAGGATTACAATGGCTCTCGGGATTCTGGTTTATTTGTGGCGGCATTTTTGTACTTATGGTGTTTGCAGACGCCTTTCGGCCTGCTTCATTTGTTGCCCTTAGTGCCTACAGCAAGCCAGAGAATAAAACCCGTTCCATAACTTTAATCCGGCTTGCCATCAACCTGGGTTTCTCCGCTGGTCCGGCTCTTGGCGGAATAATCATTTCATCCATTGGCTACTTTGGCCTGTTCTGGGTTGATGGCACCACCTGTATTCTCGCCTCCCTCCTACTGCTTTTGGTGCTGCATCCGAAGAAAGTCAGAATACAGGACAATATTATCAATGAAAAGCCTATATCGGCATACCGGGACACTTCTTATATACTCTTCATAGTATCCATGATGCTGTTTGGATGTATGTTCGTGCAGTATTTCTCTACGATTCCGCTGTTCTATAATAATGCCTTTGGCCTGTCAGAATTTCAGATTGGACTTTTACTTGCCATGAATGGGTTTCTGATCTTTGCCTTTGAGATGCCTCTGGTCAAATTCATGGAGTCAGGCAGTTGGGGCAAACTTACGCATGTAAGTGTCGGCCTCCTCCTCATGGGATTGAGTTTCCTTGTACTTGTGATCTCTAATTGGTCAGGCATTCTGATATTGGGTATGATCCTTATGACCTGGGGGGAAATGATCGCTTTTCCATTTTCGAACTCGTACGCCATGGAAAGGGCAAGAAGAGGAAACGCCGGAGAATACATGGCACTGTACAGTATGGCTTTTTCCGTATCTCACATTTTCGCACATAACCTGGGTATGCGGTCCATTGATGCCTATGGATACAGACTTACCTGGTTTATAGCTTTTCTGATCAGTATATTGGGTATTTTATTACTTTTAAGACTGCACCATAAAACGAAAATCCTGAAACAAACTTCACCATGAAAATCCTTATCCTGTTGATGCTATCTTTGTTTGTGGAGGGCTGTTCCCGAGACAATAAGGTTGAAAAATTAACCCATACAACCAGTGTCAGGAGCTTGCCTCCCAATAGGTACAATGTCGCTTTTCTGATCATGGATGGGACCTACAATACTGAATTTACGGCGCCCTATGATATTTTTCAACATACACAATCAAGAGAAAATATCCGCGCAATGAATGTATTTACGGTAGCCAATACAAAGGAGCCCGTGACTACATTTGAAGGGCTCAGAGTTTTACCGGATTATGATTATACGAGGGATCGTCTGCCGGTCATTGATATCCTGGTGATCCCGAGCGCGGAGCACCATCTCAACACAGACCTCAGGGATACGGTCATGCTTCAGTTTGTTCGAAAAACGGACCAGAAGGCCTTGTATATGACCTCGCATTGTGACGGTGCTTTTGTACTTGCTAAAGCAGGACTGCTCAACAATGTGGCCTCCACCACCTTTCCTTCGGATGTTGAGGCCTATCGTACCATGTTTCCAGGTCTGGATGTAAAGGAGCACGTATTATTCGTACACGATGGAAAGTATATTACCTCTGCGGGTGGTGCAAAAAGCTTTGAGGCGGCACTCTATTTATGTGAAATCCTGTACGGGAAGGAAATAGCGGCCTCCATAGCCAAAGGGCTCGTAATCGACTGGGACTTGACCGCGGTTCCGCATCTTACTCTTCCCTGATTTCGTAGCGAGACAGCTTCAGGTACTTATCAACTATCTCATTGAATTCCGGAGTAATTCTCAGCAGGGCGGTATGCGGTTGTACGTATAGTTTGTCTTTGTCAACATAGCCATTCTTTAATAGTTCTTCCAGATAAAAAAGCGCCGTTCCAAAGTCTTCAATTCTGGCACTTTCAGAAATTATTTGAAGATAATACCCATAATCTGTGGGATCAGTAATGGTCTTAAGCATCCACAGGTAGGTTACTGCCTGCTGATCTACTGTGGCCTCAGCTTTTTCTATGTCGATGTAATCAGTTACAAGCGCACTGATGTAACTTTGTAGTCTCTTTCCTGTTTGCCGCTCCGACAGCGTTTTTTTGTCTTCATAGGTGGCAAGTTCTTCCATCTGGTACTTCCACCATCCCAAATTATCATAATTTAAAGAATTGATATCCTCTGTCAGGTTGTACTCATAATCGTAACGGAGTAATTGTTCTGTATAAAAGTTATTAGTCCTGCCGCGTAGTTGTGACCTGTAATTGCTGTTTTTCAAGAAGGTCTTTCTTTGTTTTTTCAGGGATTCCACATCTTTATGTGCCCCGTAGACCCTGATCATTTGCGAGACGAACGCCTCGGCATCCAAAAGCAGGTTTTTGGAAATAAGACCCGAAAGTTTTGCCAGATCGGCTTTATGTATTTCATCAATATAGGCGGTATCTTTCCGGGTGATACCTTTCGCCATGGCGTCAAGGGTGAGTAATTGCATCGATTTTTCCAAGGATGCCTTCTCCGGCAATAAAGTCTCGTCCGAAGGGATGAGAAGTTCATTGGGATATTTCATTTTATCCATGGTTTCCGAAGCTTCCTGCATATTCAGGTAGTTAAAATCATCCTTCCTGACTATTCCAATAAAATAAAAAGCGTCCTTAGTTTTCAGTAACTCTATATTAGGCACTCCGGATCCGAGAGACACCACTCCCGCGATCTGTTGCAAAAAAGCCGGGATCACTCCGGCCATCCGGCCACCGGCAGAAATACCGGCAGTGTAGACCCTTTCTTTCTGGATCGGAAAAATGGCAAATACCTGATTGAACATGCGAGTCGCAATCAATATATTCTGAGATACAGGAAGGGTATCAGAAATATTGTTGGAGGAAGCAAGGATATAATTCTCTTTCTCTGCCGCTTCAACAAATTGACTAATGGCATGTTTTCCACGTCCATGCAAATCAAACACAAACATGACAGGCCATTTTCCGGAATTCTCAAAGGCCCTTGGAAGATAGAGCGCAAAGTTTTCTCCGGCAGCCTCATTAACCTTGACAGAATCCGCAATAATTCCTTTTCGGAAGGTTAACCCCTGCGCTTTTAGAGAAGTGAAGGCAGTAAACAAAGTAAGGATCAGAATGGGTAATATTGATTTCATACCTTATAAATCATCAAAAATCCGGCCAAAGAATTGTAACGATCAGTCGATCCTTCGCTTGATCGGCGCGTCTGAAATGACATGAGAAAGAATGATATGGGTTCGGGTTTCCCCGTACTGAATGAGTTTATCAATAAACTTTTCAAGATGAAACTGATCCTTAAGAATAACCTCCATGATTATGTTTTCATTTCCCGTAATTCTGTAGCAGTTGACCACCTCATTAAATGACTTGACGGTTTCCAGAAAAGGCTTTAGTTTTCCCATAAACGCCCGAAGGGTTATGATGGCCTGTAATTGATATCCTGCCATATTATGAGATACTTTTGCCTTATAGCCGCTCAGTATTCCGACATCCTCCATTTTCTTAACGCGTTCGGCCACAGCGGGCGGCGTGAGTCCCACCTGCCTTCCAATACTGGCAAGTGATTCCCTCGAGTTCTCCTGCAGTATTTTCAGAATGCCCCAATTCAGTTCATCTATCTTAATATTCAAAGCTTAAAATCAATTTTATTTTGTTTTAGTAAGTAAATATATTATATTCCTATTGAATGAAAAGATATTTTTTTGTAATTGGATGTAATTTTAATAGGTAAAAAATTGCTTCTTAAGAAATGTTACGTAAAAATATACGAAACGTTCCCGTTTACCGCAAGGCTATGGAACTTTGTTACATGAGCAGGGAAATTGCGGCATTTGTCAGTTATGATAAGGACCTGCTGCATTTATATCGCTCCAACAGCCTACGGGACCATATTGCCGACTCCCTGCTCACCGATGCCATTCTGATCCCGCAGCAAATTGCCCAGGCTGAATTTTCGAAATCCCGTGCCGTGCGGTTGAAAAGTGCAAAATTTATAGGCATCATGATACGCAATATCCTTTCTTACTGCAACGGTCTGGAGAAGGATGGCATTAAGGAAAAGGAATATCTTCAGTTGCTGAGAGAGGAAATTCTCAGTTTCAGGAAATCCTTCAAAATCTGGCGAAAGTCAATTGGTTCCGGCAACGGGGATGCCAGGTGGGGTTTTAATGATTATTTCGGCTACTGAAATATCATTGTATACTTTCTCTTTCGGTATACTCAGTCCCTATTCATTCCGGAGATTAGCAGCAGCACAAAAAGCCGGACTGCCCAGGCACTTTCTACTGTCTAAAGGAACGGGTTCAGGGTGGGTACCCCTTACATATTACGACGGTACTGTCCGCCTACATCAAACAGTGACCGGGTTATTTGACCAAGGGAACATACCTTGGTCGCTTCCATAAGGCTTTCAAAAATATTCTCGTTATTCAGTGCGGCCTGCCGGAGACGTTCCAATTGTTCCCTGGCCCGTTCCTCGTTCTTTCCGTGAAGTTTTTCCAGGGTGAGGATCTGTATCTTTTTTTCGTCTTCCGTTGCCCGTATTACCTCCGTAGGAAGGATGGTGGGGGAACCATCGGAACTCAGAAAAGTATTGACCCCTATGATAGGATAATCTCCGCTATGCTTTAAAGTTTCATAGTGGAGACTTTCCTCCTGTATCCTTGAACGCTGATACATGGTTTCCATGGCACCCAATACCCCCCCTCTTTCCGTAATACGGTCAAACTCGGTTAAGACCGCCTCCTCGACCAGGTCCGTCAATTCTTCAATGATAAAAGATCCCTGTAATGGATTTTCATTCTTTGCCAGTCCGAGTTCCCTGTTGATAATCAGCTGAATGGCCATTGCCCTTCGCACGGAGGCTTCGGTTGGGGTGGTGATGGCTTCATCATAGGCGTTTGTGTGCAGCGAATTACAATTGTCATAGATGGCATAGAGGGCTTGCAGGGTAGTCCTTATATCATTAAAATCGATTTCCTGCGCATGAAGACTTCGACCTGAGGTCTGTATGTGATATTTAAGCATTTGTGCCCGTATATCTGCCCCGTATTTTTCTTTCATTGCCTTTGCCCAGATCTTTCTGGCCACTCTGCCGATTACCGCATATTCCGGATCTATGCCATTAGAAAAGAAAAAAGACAGGTTGGGCCCAAATTTATTTATGTCCATCCCGCGGCTCAGATAATACTCCACATAGGTAAAGCCGTTGGACAGGGTGAAAGCCAGTTGAGTGATGGGATTTGCTCCCGCCTCGGCGATATGATAGCCGGAAATGGACACAGAATAGAAGTTCCGGATATCCTTCTCAATAAAATATTCCTGTACATCCCCCATCAGCCTCAGGGCAAATTCCGTAGAAAAGATACAGGTATTTTGCGCCTGATCCTCTTTTAGAATATCGGCCTGAACAGTCCCCCTGATCTGCTGAAGTGTAGTTGTCCTGATATCCTGATAAACCCCGGCTGAGAGCACCTCATCCCCGCTCACACCAAGAAGTCGCAACCCAAGGCCATTATGTCCTTCCGGCAACGCGCCCTGATACCGGATTCTTTCAACCCCTGTCTTTTCAAAGATCCGGGAGATCTTATTTTCCACCACTTCCTCTATTCCCTCTTCCACGATATATTTTTCGCAATTCTGATCTATGGCTGCATTTAAAAAGTAACCGAGAAGCATAGGAGCCGGGCCGTTAATGGTCATACTCACTGAGGTAAGCGGACTGCTCAGATCAAATCCCGAGTATAATTTTTTCGCATCGTCAAGACAACATACGGAAACTCCGGCATTGCCTATTTTACCATAAATATCCGGCCTCACTCCAGGATCATTGCCATAGAGGGTGACAGAATCAAAAGCCGTTGACAGGCGTTTTGCAGGAGTTTCCCGGCTGACGTAATGAAAACGCCGGTTGGTTCTTTCAGGCCCGCCTTCTCCTGCGAACATTCTGGTAGGATCTTCTCCGGCCCTCTTAAATGGATACAAACCTGCAGTGAAAGGGTATTCACCAGGAACGTTTTCCTGTAACCGCCATGTCAGCAGATCTCCCCAGGCAGTATAACGCGGTAAGGAAATCTTAGGAATAGGCAGGTGAGATAGTGATTCTATATGCGTCTGTACGCTGATTACTTTGCCTCTTACTTTAAAATTGTATTCAGGATCCCTGTACCGGAGTACGCGGGAATCCCAGTCAAGAATTGACTGCCAGTGATCGTCCTCCAGTTCCGGCTTTAATTTATTAAATATTTCAAGAAGTGGCTTCAACAGCTCGCTTTTTGGGCATGACTTTCCTCTGCGAAGCACAGTTGCCTCGTCCAGCCCATTTTCGGACAGCAGGTTGTTTAGGTCTTCCCCGACTTCGCCATTATTCAGCACGACGGCAATAGTCATGAAAATACCGTACAAGTGTTGCGCAATTTCTGCCTGCTTTTTCCCGCGGGCATCATAGTCACGAATCGTTTCAGTAATCTCTGAGAGGTATCTGGTCCGGGAGGGAGGGATGATATAAATTTTTTCCGTGACCTCCTCAGGCGCCGAATATTCTGAATGTAAATTCCCGGCCCCTGCCTTTTTTAGATGCGCCATCACCTCTTTGTAGAGCGCGTTCATCCCGGGATCATTGAACTGGGAGGCAATCGTCCCGTAGACGGGTAAGGACTCCTGATCGGTTTCCCAAAGTCCGCGGTTGCGGCTAAATTGTTTCCGAACATCCCGGAGCGCATCCGGGGCGCCTCTTTTGTCAAATTTATTGATCGCCACCAGATCCGCAAAGTCCAGCATGTCTATCTTTTCAAGTTGGGTAGCCGCCCCGAATTCCGGAGTCATCACGTAGAGTGAAATATCGCAATAATCCGTTATTTCCGTGTCTGACTGCCCGATGCCCGACGACTCGAGAATAATGAGATCATAAGCCGCGGTTTTCAGCACTTCAAGTGCCTCTTTCACATGGCCGGACAGCGCCTTATTGGCCTGTCGGGTTGCCAGGGAGCGCATATAGACACGATCGCTGTTGATCGCATTCATGCGGATGCGATCCCCTAGCAATGCCCCCCCGCTTTTCCTTTTCGAAGGATCTACGGAAATCAGAGCGATCGTCTTATCATCAAAATCCTGTAAAAAACGCCTGACCAGCTCATCCACCAGACTCGATTTCCCAGCCCCGCCCGTGCCCGTGACCCCAAGGACAAGGGTGCCTGTATTCTGCCTGGGAAAAGCCGACATCAATTCCTTATATTCCTGAGGCCTGTTCTCGGCCAGACTGATCATTCTGGCCATGACGGGGACACGCTTCCTGTGAAGAGCCTCCTGCAGGCTTTCCCCATTGTTAAGGGATAATGCCGGCACAGGCGTATCACATTGAGAAAGCAGATCGTTGATCATCCCCTGCAATCCCATGGTTCTTCCGTCGTCAGGAGAATAGATCCGATTGATACCATATTTGTGCAGGGCTTTAATTTCTGCCGGCAGGATGACTCCCCCGCCTCCACCGAAAATTTTAATATGCCCGCAACCCAATTCCGCGAGTCGATCCCGCATATAGGAAAAGTATTCGTTGTGACCTCCCTGATACGAAGTCATGGCAATCGCATGTGCGTCTTCCTGTATGGCACAATCCACAACCTCAGCCACACTCCTGTCATGACCCAAATGAATAACCTCCGCTCCGGTCGATTGAATGATTCGGCGCATAATGTTAATGGCCGCGTCATGCCCATCAAAAAGTGAGGCGGCAGTTACGACCCTGATCTTATTTTTCGGGATATAGGATTTAGATTGATTCATTGACAATTAACAGGCAATAATCAGTTGACAATTTACATTAAATGCAAAGAATAATAATTAAAAATCAGAATATTATAATTGTTAACGGCCAAAGACGCATCCCTTTTGAATAATCTAATTTTACCGGTTCAAAGATATCACATTGAAATCAACCTTGCTCATACTTTGCAAAGACCGTCCGGGAATTATAAGTGCGGTTACCGGATTTGTTCATCAACGAGGTGGGAATATTGTCTACCTTGATCAACATGTGGACAAGGAGGCCGGCGTATTTTTTATGCGGCTGGAAAGTGAATTTACGATCAGTGAAGGGCTTATGGATGCGTTTTCAGCCGGGTTCGACACAGAACTCGCAGCTCCATATGAGATGACCTGGAGCATGCACCCCGATGATGAGATGCCAAAAATGGCGCTCTATGTTTCCAAATACAATCATTGTCTGTACGATTTACTGAGCCGGTTTAAGTCGGGCGAACTCAAGGTTAACATTCCATTTATCCTGAGCAATCATGAGGACCTTCGCGATATTTCCGAACAGTTCGGGCTGCCTTTTTTTCATGTAGGGGTGACGAAAAGTACGGCTGAAGCCGCAGAAGTGCGCCATCTGGAACTGTTGAAGGAGCATCAGGTCGATTTTATCGTGCTGGCCAGGTATATGCAAATCATTCCTGCTGCCCTGGTGGCCAGATACCCTAACAAGATCATCAACATACACCACTCGTTCTTACCGGCATTCGCGGGAGCGAAACCGTACCATGCGGCTTTCAAAAGGGGAGTGAAGATTATTGGCGCCACCAGTCATTATGTGACCGATGATCTGGATGAAGGCCCCATCATAGAACAAGGGGTGACCACTGTTTCCCATTCTCATTCTGTTCAGGATTTTGTTGCCAGAGGAAGGGATCTAGAAAAAATCGTACTTGCCCGCGCAGTGCAGCTTCATATTGCGCGCAAGACCATGGTCTACAACAATAAAACAGTTATCTTTTCATGAGATGTAAGGGAAGTAAACAGTACCTTTCAGGAACCAATGAATCAGGATTATGTTGAAAAAGCTAATTTTGTGCCTGACGCTATTTTTAACTATCGCCTGCGGGGAATTGCAACAGGTGGTCAACCAATTACCGGGCGGCATCCCTGTATCTAACACCGAAATAACGGGAGCACTACGTGAAGCTCTGAATCTCGGAATTGAAAAGCAGGTGAGTAAACTGACAGTAGAAGATGGCTTTTTCAGGAATGAACTGGTCAGGATCATCCTGCCGGATGAGCTTAAAAAGGTGGACAAGACATTGCGGGATGTGGGTCTGGGTAATCTGGCGGATGAGGGTCTGAAAGTTCTGAACCGGGCCGCAGAAGACGCGGTCGGCGAGGCGACACCTATCTTTGTAAATGCGGTGAAGGGAATTACATTTGAGGATGCAAGAAACATTCTTCTGGGAGGGGACAATGCCGCGACCCAATATCTCACCAACTCCACGGAGACACCTCTTTATCAGGCCTTTCATCCTGTCATCCGAAAGTCGTTTGATAAGGTAGGCGCGGACAGAATCTGGAACAATCTTATCAATCGTTATAACAATTTACCCCTCACGACTGATGTTAATCCGGATCTGAGTGACTATGTTACAAAGGAAGCTCTGGAGGGCGTGTATACTATGATTGCCGTAGAAGAAAAGCAAATCAGAAATACGATTGCAGCCCGTACCACCACGCTTCTTAGAAAGGTTTTCGCCCTACAGGATTAAAACGCCTTAGGAATATACATTGTTTCCACAATATAACTCACAGCTCCACCGTTACTATTAGACAGTTTAAGGTGTTTAACTTTTTTACGGTTCAATGTATCACTGGTATTGTTAAAAGTGGTGCATACCAATTTGAGTTAGTATATTTGAGTTAGTTAGTTTAAAACCCTGATGTTCCGTCAGGGTTTTTTAATGATACCTACCACCCGGCAGTCCTGCACTAGTAAAATGACTGCCCTCTCGCTCCTGCTACCAAATGGAACTGCTATGGTAAGGGTAAATTCTTATCGGGACGTACTACATTTAAGAGAATTTTAAGACCGCGGTTTCACTATTTACCTAAATTCAACCAAGAATATTCATCAATCAACAATCAGAAATGAGTCGAATAAGTTTCCTAATGGTTTTCTTAGGCTCCTTTCTTTTTGTTTCTCCAACAGTTTCCTCAGAAGCAACCGCCCATCCTCTCAGTATTGACACTCATCTTTCAGCCCTGGTTCATCAGGCAGACTCATTATATCTCTCTGCCAATTACCAGGAAGCCCGTCAGGGATACCGCACCGCTTTGAGCCTGGTTGGAGCAGATAGTATTTATCTTTATAAAAAGCTGGCCTGGAGTGAGGCGGCACTTGGGAATACCCGGGCGGCCGTCGGCTTTGTCGAGGCCTATCTGCGCAAGGATTTTGATACCTCGTTTTTACAGGGCGAGGGTTTTTCAGGAATAAGGAATACCCCGGAGTTCAGGAAGATGATACGTTCCTATGCCCCCAAACATAACTTATGGTCCTTTGCCTATCTCTATGTTGCCCTTATCGGCTTTTATATCGCCATCATGATCAACTTCAATCGCAAAATTGATTCGATTGCACGGTTGCTGATCAGCGCATTCATTTTTATCCACTCCTTTTTTATTCTCCATATATGTCTCAATCTTACCAATTACCAGTATGAATTTCCCCATTCCTACCTGATGTCTACTTCCTTCTCCTTTTTGTATGGCCCACTTTTATATTTTTATTTTAAAAGGATCACCCAGCAATATATTTTTAAACCCTCAGACCTGCTTCACCTGCTTCCCTCCCTGCTGTTCCTTATTTATATCATCCCTGTATATATGCTACCCGCCGTTGAAAAATTACAACTGATGCTGAATCAGGGAGACAGCGGTCTGAATTCTTCGGACAGCCTCATCATTACTTATATTGTCGGTTTAAAATTATCCTCTCTTATCGTGTATGGTTATTTTATCCGGGCCATATTTCTGCAAAGCCGACAGAGAAATGATTTCAGCTCTCCGAATATCCGTTGGCAACGCAATATCCTGGCCATTCATCTGGGCTATATAGTCTGCTACGCGATATACGGGGCACTTGTCAGTAACCAGATCAATTTCGGTTTTTTGTACCATGCTCAGATAATCAGCATGTCCCTGATGGTCCTTTATGTAGGTTACTCTGCAAATGTTCAGCCGCACCTCTTCAGTGGCCTCTTTTCCTATGATAATCAGCTCTTTTTCAAATACCGGAAATCGGGACTTACAGATAGCCTTTCCCGGGAATTTAAGGATCGGCTGATCGATTTGTTTGACAAGGAAAAGATATATCGTGAGAGCGATATCAGCCTGGAAATGCTTGCCGTAAGAATGGATACCACGCGTCACAATATTTCACAGGTGATCAATGAGCATTTTAATCTGAGCTTTCATGAGCTGGTTAATAAATACAGGATCCGGGAAGCGAAATCGATCCTCAACAAAGATTCTCAGAAAAACCTTCATATCATCGATGTTGCTTATGAGGTGGGCTATAATAATAAAGTGACCTTTAACAAGGCATTTAAGAAGGATACCATGCTGACCCCCAGCGAATATCAAAAAATGTATCCACATTCCTGAAGGTCGCTTTCAGGATCAATGCTTTAGAAATTTCAGGAATTCTAACCCCTTTCACTCTCTCCCCGACCGCGCTCCATTTTTAGATCCGGCAGGACAAGGCCCCTTAAAAACCCAAAAGGCCAATGTAAGTTGATGTAAGTAACCGGTAAGTGCATATCGGAAAGGTAAAAGTTTATAAGGCCTTACTGAAGTGTTCTTTGGATAGGCTTCATTTGACCACATACTCTGGTCAGGTCAACCTGAAAAGTTAGCGGACATTAGCTTATAAAAACAGTGATCCTGCAGGAAACCCAACGCGACCATGGTGAACTGAACCATAAAATATAACCAATACGGTGTGACCAAAACCAACTTAATAACAGCGGTAACCTTGTGGATGTCGATTCCGGCAGCATTTGCCAGTCCGGGTAATGTCAGGCAGGGAGCGGTGGAGAAGTTTTCAAATACCTCGTCTGAGGCTGTGTGGAACTTCTCCAGGTCCGTTGGGCGTGGTCACCTTACAATTAAAAAAGGGAGTAGCGTCTCACCGGACCACAAGTTGGAAATTGCAGAAAGACTTTCTTCAAATGATCACTCCTGCCCCTGCCGTAGTGCTACCCATGTCCACAATATAGTCCCGCTTCCGGATACGCCCTATCTTAATGATTTCCCGCTCTTCGGAGGGGACAATCTGTTGTGCAGGTATCCGACTGAAGGATTATCCGATACATTGCCCGCTGACAGGTTTGAGTATTCAGTGGTATTTCGTAAAGGTGCCCCCCTGCATTGAAGTCCCCGGCACAAGATAAAAAAGACAGTACAGTAACCCCAGGACTAAGTTGTGGCCAATGCAATGAACCGGCATTAATTTGTGCAGCGTATAAGCGACATTTATCAGGAAGAGTCAACCAAAACGCCCGGTCGGGAATTTAGAAATCAGACTACTTTCAAATTTTACGGTATATCCCTTCAAATTCGACGCGCTCCACCGTGGTGCCTGATACAACTTCCCACAATTGACGAACTGTACCATCCGCCTGATGGGTCCATGTGATGCGGTGAAAGTATTCCCTGCCATCCTCACCGTGGAAAGCTTCGGAGGAGAGCGTCATTTTAGCCGGTCCGGCAGTTCCTGTAAGTTTAAGGTGGCTGCCTGAATTGTCAATCCAGAGTTGCTCCCAGATGCCGGCCTCTCTATTATAGAAGTTAGTGCTTTGCCCTTTAAAGGTTCCGTTGGAGTTGGTCCAGCTTTCCTTGAGGATACATTGGTCCAGATCCTTAATAATGATATTAGAACCTAAGGCTTTTCCTGAAGGGTCTTTCACATCCCATTGGCCGATCCAGAAATCAAAAGCGGAATAGGGTTCGCTGCAACATGGGCAATCAGTATTCTGACCGGCGGTCTTGAAAACAAAAAGAAGGAATAAAAGTGCCGCAAAGGTTCTCATTGCAACCATTTAAATAAATCACTTAAACTTAAGAATTTTTGAGCTAAGAATGAAATTTATGGGTGGTGAATTCGATAATTACAGACTCTTGTGAATAAGGACAATCTCCAATTTAAAGAATAGATTACGTTTTCGTTAAAAAAAAGATAAATCCCCATATTTTTAGTTGAAACTCCATCATTACCAACATCCAAAAATGGCATTAGTGCGTATATTTGTAATAACTAAAATGAAGCCGATGGAAAATCAATATTGCAGAGTAGGAACAGTTACCCCAATGACCGGTGGAAGGCAAGCGGTAGCACTATTGGAATATCAGTATCAGAATTTTATTGAGAAGGCTTCGAGCCTGGAGCATGCTGATGCCCGATTAAGAGAGTTCTTTGAACTAAAAGCTGCAAAGATCCGGAAAATACTGGAAGGTCTCGTAGGTTGAGTCCTGATATATTGTTGCTACAAATACAAGGACATCCTTGCCTGAATTTCCAATGCCTGATTTTTCGCGGCCGAAGCAAAGTCTACTCCTCCAGATGCATAAATAATGCTGCGTGAAGCATTAATCAGCATCCCGATCTGTTGATTCATTCCGTGTTTTATCACTTCCTCAAGACTTCCCCCCTGGGCACCAAAGCCAGGTACCAGTAAAAAATGATCAGGAACTATCTTCCTGATTTCCTGCAGGTGTTCTGATTGAGTCGCCCCGGTTACATACATGAGATTTTCTGAATTCACGTAGGTCTTTGAGGTTTCGAGTATTCTCCTGTAAAGGGGAGCTGACTTGGGATCCAGCTGGAAATCTGCCGCACCTTCATTTGAGGTCAGGACAAGCAGGATGGTATATTTATTCCTGAACACCAGGAAAGGCTCAATAGAATCCCTGCCCATGTAGGGGGAGACGGTGATGGCATCAAAGTCCATCACCTCAAAAAAAGCCTTGGCATAGCGCGAGGAAGTATTCCCAATATCGCCCCTTTTGGCGTCGGCGATGGTAAAGATTTCCGGGTAATTTTCATTGAGGTAGCTGATGGTCTTCTCCAGTGCCTTCCATCCAATCAGGCCATATGCTTCATAAAAAGCGACGTTTGGTTTGAACGCTACACAAAGATGATGCGTGGCATCAATGATGGCTTTGTTAAAAGTAAATATGGCATCCTCCTCTTGTTTCAGGTGGTCTGGAATTTTATCGATATCTGTGTCCAGTCCTATACAGAGGAAGGACTTTTTTAAATGGATTTGCCGGGTCAGTTCCGTAAGGGTCATGTTCGCTTATATTATCTCTGAGGCCTCACGCAGTTTTTCGGTGTTGTCAACCAGCATCAGTTCATCAATGATTCGCTGGATATCCCCATTCATGATGTTTTGCAGATCGTAAAGGGTAAGGCCAATCCTGTGGTCTGTCACCCTTCCCTGGGGATAGTTATAGGTGCGAATCTTGGCCGACCGGTCACCGCTGCTGACCTGAGAGTTACGCTTAGCGGCATCGGCTTCCTGCCGCTTGGCCAATTCCATATCGTAAAGTCGGGAACGCAATACTTTAAAAGCCTTTTCCTTATTTTTATGCTGAGATTTTTCATCCTGACATTGGGCGACCAGACCGGTTGGAAGGTGGGTCAGGCGCACCGCAGAATAGGTGGTATTAACAGACTGGCCTCCTGGTCCGGAAGAACAAAAATAATCTATACGCACTTCCTTGAGTTCTATATGAACATCAAATTCTTCAGCTTCGGGAAGCACCATCACTGTGGCGGCACTGGTATGCACCCGTCCCTGGGTCTCCGTTTGCGGAACCCGTTGGACCCGATGTACTCCGGCTTCAAATTTCAGGGTTCCGTAAACGTCTTCTCCAGTAATCTCAAATTGAATTTCTTTGTAACCCCCACTGGTACCTTCACTGAGATCAATAACATTCGTCTTCCATCTTTTTGATTCGCAATATTTGGCATACATCCGAAACAGATCCCCTGCAAATATACTGGCCTCATCGCCACCTGTGCCCGCCCTGATTTCCATCACCACATCCTTCGCGTCCTCAGGATCGCCCGGAATCAGAAGAAACTTTATTTCATCCTCCAGAGCAGGAAGGGCTGAACTGGCTTCCTCCAATTGCGCCTTTGCCATTTCCAGCATTTCCGGGTCGGTACCATTCGCAAGAATTTCCTCCGCCTCGGTAATATGACCGCTGAATTCGAGGTACAATTCTCTCTTATCCATCAGTAATTTCAGATCCTTATATTCTTTATTCAGCTGAATGTACCTCTTTTGGTCTGAAATGATCCCAGGCTGAATGATCAGGTCAGAAACCTCATCAAACCGCTGTTTTATTATAGTTAATTTATCAAGCATCTCCGTTGTTTCATCAGCTGCGAATTTACAACTTTTTTAATGCTGAAGGTGTAAAGGCGAAATGGCAAAAAAGGAAGTCTCCAGAGAATGAAATGCTCAGTTGTTTAGAAGGATGCCCGAACTTTTATATACTTTGTTGTTCGAGTCGACCACTATGACCTCTGTCCCCGGCAGCTGATTGATCATCTCGAGTCCCTTGTCTTTTCCCAGGATATAAACCGCGGTTCCAAAGGCATCACAGAGTTCGGCACTTTTGCCCAGAACGGTCACTTTGTTGATCCCCATAGCCGGATAGCCCGATCTGGGATCAATGATATGCGAATATTTTCTGCCATTGAACAGTACATACATATCCTGATCCCCTGTTATTCCCACTGAGGATTCCACAAGAGGGATCCAGGAAAAAAAACGCCCTGTACCTTCAGGGTTGTCAATTCCTATTAACCATTTCTCACCGGTGGCTTTTGTTCCCCATGTAGTAATATCCCCGGCAGCATTGATCATTCCTGCAGGCACCTGTTTTGAAACCAGAAACTCCTTGGCTTTATCGGCAGCATAACCTTTGCCAATGGCACCAAACCCGATCTTCATCCCCTTTTCCGTTAAAAAAACTGAGTTTTCTGCAGGATCAAGCGTGATTTTCTGATAACCTACTTTGGTCATCACGTCACTGATCTCTTCCGGGGTGGGGGCATATTGCATAGACCCGTCAAACCGCCATATATTGTTAAGTGAGGCATAGGTTATATCGAACGCACCCATGGTAGTCTTTGAGATCTCAATGGTCCTTTCTATCAGTTTATAAAGCTCAGGGCTCACCTTGACCGGCGCTAGGCCGGCATTTTCATTAATACTTGAAGTCTCGGATTTCGGATCCCATGAGGAAATCAGGCTTTCAATCCTGGTAATTTCGGCCACCGCTTCCTCTATGTTGATATAGCCTATTTCTTCGTTTTGGGCAACCACGGTTATTTCAAACTTACTCCCCATCAGTTTAACCTCCCGTCTAACCGTAACATACTGCTTTTCCTGAGCGGAGGAAAAGCCAAGAGCGAACAGGAAGCACATAAAAAAAAGAAGGAAGTTCAGCATGCTACGCATGTCGCCTTCACTACGGGTTTTCGTAATGATCGATCGCCGGGTTGCAACTATGCTACCCACGCAAAACGTTATGGCTACTGCGGACCTCATAGCTGAAAATTTATTCAAAAACCCTTAGGAGATCTCCGGATAGTTCGGTACTGAAAATTTTAAGCGGATTGTTTGTAATGGAATTCAATGGTGTGCCGGACTGTGAAAATTCAGAGCCATGGGTGCTGCATTGAAAAATGCCTCCATCTTCGTCAATGAAACGGACCTGATCTGTCTGCTGGTGACTGCATATCTGACTTGCGGCAATAAAATTGCCGGATAGATTCCTGACAACAACCACCTCATTCTTCAGGATAAAATCGCCGTTATTCTGCAGTTTCAATCCTTCAGTGGAAGTAAGATCAATAGTGAAATCAATTCCTGTGGGAATCGGCTTCACATTCAGGTCTGATCCATCAGCGGAACATCCCTGAATACAGGGAAAAGTAAGCGCAAATGCGGCACCAACACCCAAAGTTCTTAAAAATTCCTTTCGTTCCATTTCAGTCTTTTTAATGATTCATCCCATTTGAAAGATCTTCCTGCAGGCAATTCATGTGGCGTGTCTCATGGGTATGAATCCCCATGCTACATATCACGGATAAGGTCGGTTGGATTAAATAAATAACGCAGTAAAGCCGGGATTCGTATACCCTAGTAGTCAAAGGTTCCGAATGGACCCTTTATTGTGAGTTTAGGGGAAGTATGGGCGTTTACCCTGCCTATTTGCCTTGCAGCCACTCCGAAGCTTTCAGAAATAGCCATTATATCCTCAGCGAGATGCTCCTGAACATAGATCTCCATTCGATGTCCACAATTAAAAACACGATACATCTCACGCCATGAGGTTCCGGATTCCTCCTGTATGAGCCGGAATAAGGGCGGGACCTCAAAAAGGCGGTCCTTGACAACATGCAGATCGCCGATAAAATGCAGGATCTTTGTTTGTGCCCCCCCGCTGCAATGAACCATTCCGTGGATGTCTTCCGGTGTATATATGTCGAGGATCTTTTTGATGATGGGCGCGTAGGTGCGTGTGGGAGATAACAGCAGTTTACCCGCATCCAGCGGAACTCCGTCAATGGAATCCGTCAATCTCTTTGATCCGGAATATATAAGATCTTCCGGCATGGCCGGATCAAAACTCTCAGGGTATTTCTTTGCGAGATAGCCGGCGAGTACATCATGCCTCGCAGATGTCAGTCCATTGCTTCCCATGCCTCCGTTGTAGCCGGTCTCATAATGTGCCTGACCGAAGGATGCGAGACCGATGATCACGTCTCCTTCCTGTATATTCGCATTGTCAATGACCTGACTGCGCTTCATTCTCGCTGTTACCGTCGAATCGACTATAATGGTCCTGACCAGATCTCCAAGGTCCGCTGTCTCCCCTCCTGTGGAATGGATGCTCACTCCGTGATCTGCGAGATCCATAATCAGTTCCTCTGTGCCGGAGATAATGGCGGAAATTACCTCGGCGGGGATAAGGTTTTTATTTCTTCCAATAGTGGATGACAAAAGGATGTTATCTGTAACCCCTACACAAATCAGGTCATCAATATTCATCACCAGGGCATCCTGAGCTATCCCCTTCCAGACGGAAAGATCAGCCGTTTCCTTCCAATAAAGATATGCCAGTGAGGATTTGGTGCCTGCCCCGTCTGCATGCATGACCAGACAATAGTCTTCATCACCTGTAAGATAGTCAGGAATAATTTTACAGAAAGCCTTTGGGAAAAGTCCCCTATCAATGGCTTTGATGGCTTTATGAACATCTTCTTTTGTTGCTGAAACACCTCTTCGGTTGTATCGGTCACCGGCGGTCTCATTCATCTTTGATTCTTTGGAACAAAAGTAACGCAATCCGCACTAACAGTTATAGCTCCATACCGGTAATTTCCACAAGACGATCTCTCTCTCCCCCGCGGAAAATGGAGGGGTTCCTGAATTTGAATTATTTTATAAACAACAATTCACGGTATTTCACCAGGGGCCAGATCTCATCGTCTATGAGCTGTTCAAGTTTGTCGCAATGATACCTGAGTTGTTCAAAATGAGATCGCACGGAGTCGCGGTAAGCGTTCGCTTTTTCAGAGATATCGGTCAGGGAGTTCGCCTTTTTCCTGGCGTCGGTCATCTGATCCGTATTTTGCTTTAATTCCTTCAGATGAAGGGAAAGGGCTTCGATGATATGCAACTGACTCTCTGCCATTTTCTTATATGTAGCACCGTAGATTTCCTTCAGTCCGCTTACATTTTTCAGCAGCCTGTTCTGATAGATAATGGCAGCCGGGATGATGTGACTGTAAATCAATTCGTGGTAAACCCTGCCTTCTATCTGGGTTTGCAGGATATAGGTTTCAAGTTCAATTTCCTGCCTGGCCCTGACCTCAGTTTCACTCATCACCTCCAGCCGTGACAGGAGTTCAAGACTTTGTAAAGCGGTCATTACCCTGACAGCTGAAGGAGTATCCTTGTTGTTGCTTAATTTACGTTTCTTGGCTTCTTCTTCCCACAGCTTCCCGTACCCGTCACCATCAAACCGTATCCTTTTGGAAGATTTGATATATTCCCGGAGTACATTGAAGATCGCCTCATCTTTTTTTAAATTCTTGGTGTCTATCAATGTATCCACTTCCTTCTTAAAGGCCGTTAACTGATCCGCCACGATGGCGTTTAAAATTGTCATGGGCTTGGCACAATTGGCTTTGGAGCCCACTCCCCTCATTTCGAATTTATTTCCTGTGAATGCAAAGGGGGATGTCCGGTTGCGATCTGTGTTATCAAGAAGAATTTCCGGGATCTTTCCTACCACATTCAGTTTGAGTTCTGTTTTTTCCTCCGGAGATAATTTTCCTTTGGAAACACCCTCAAGTTCGTCCAGAACTTCACTTAACTGTTTCCCGATAAAAATCGATATGATGGCCGGTGGCGCTTCATTAGCTCCCAAACGGTAATCATTGCTGGCCGAGGCGATGGACGATCTCAGGAGTTCCTCATAGGTATCAACCGCCTTGATGGTATTTACAAAAAAGGTGAGAAACTGAAGATTTTTCATCGGGGTAGTACCCGGACTGAGCAGATTGACCCCAGTATCAGTCGCAAGCGACCAGTTGTTATGCTTCCCGGAGCCGTTTATTCCTGCGAAGGGTTTCTCATGAAAAAGTACCTTGAATCCGTGTTTGTCGGCCATTCTTTCCATCACGTCCATAAGCAGCAGATTATGGTCAACCGCCAGGTTGGCTTCCTCGAAAACAGGAGCCAGCTCAAACTGGTTAGGCGCCACCTCATTATGTCTGGTTTTTACAGGGATTCCCAAAATCATGCATTCTCGTTCCAGTTCCCGCATATACGCCAGGGCTCTGACGGGGATTACCCCAAAATAATGATCATCGAGTTGCTGTCCTTTGGCCGCTGCCTGGCCCACTAGGGTGCGACCTGTCAGCACAATGTCCGGCCGCGCCGCGGCAAGGGCCTTATCTATGAGAAAATACTCCTGCTCCCAGCCGAGGGTGGCATTTACCTTACTTACATTCTTGTCAAAATATCGGGCCACAGACGTTGCCGCGTTGTCAACCGCACTCAGGGCCCTTAACAACGGGGTTTTGTTGTCCAGCGCCTCCCCGGTATAGGCGACAAATACCGTTGGAATACACAGGGTGGCGCCGTAAATAAAGGCCGGGGAGGTTGGGTCCCATGCGGTATAACCACGAGCTTCACAAGTATTTCGGATCCCTCCGCTGGGAAAACTGGAGGCATCCGGTTCCTGTTGGACCAGCTGACCCCCACCGAATTTCTCGAGCGCCCTTCCATTTGGCAGGAGATCAAAAAAGGCATCGTGCTTTTCCGCTGTGCTGCCGGTCAGGGGCTGAAACCAATGGGTATAGTGAGTGGCGCCCTGAGAAATGGCCCAGGCTTTCATGGCTTCTGCGATCTGATCGGCGATCTTCCTGCTTATTTTCACCCCGGAATTAACCGCACCCCGAACGCTTTCCAGGGCGTCTGAAGTAAGATATTGTAACATTCGCTCCTCACTGAAAACCCGTGAACCAAAGAGTTCGGAGCGCCGGCCTGATTCGTCAAATGGTATATATTTCCTGTCGTTGCTCCGGGTGATGGCCCCAAATCTGTATTTCGCCATGATTTAATATTAGAATGAAAACATCCGCGAAATTAAACATTCCCTATAAAAGCCATACTTTTTTATCAATTTTAAAAATTACCCCTTAAAAATTGGGGGTGTTCATAATTATATATCCAATTAAGATATTTGGCCTATGGAAATAAGTGGTATATACAATAAAAAATATATTTTTGACGGTCATTTTATATATACTTAAACCTTGGAATTATGAGTAAGTCGAAATTAGAGTACATATGGTTGGATGGGTACAACCCCACCCAAAATATGCGGAGTAAAACAAAGATTGAAGATAATTTTAGCGGAAAGCTGGCCGATTGTCCCGTTTGGTCATTTGATGGCAGTTCTACCAAGCAGGCTGAAGGCGGATCTTCAGATTGTTTGCTGAAACCGGTGGCCATATTTCCTGACCCTGCCCGAAATAACGGGTATCTGGTAATGACAGAAGTTTTAAATGCGGACGGTACTCCTCACGAAAGTAATTTCAGGGCCAAAATAGATGATGATGACAATGATTTCTGGTTCGGATTCGAGCAGGAATATTTCATAATGGATACAAAAACGCAATTGCCTTTGGGATTTCCGGTAGGTGGCTATCCGGGACCACAGGGAATGTATTACTGTTCTGTCGGAGGTAAAAATACCCATGGCAGGGATTTCGTAGAGGAGCACGCCGACTTGTGTCTCTCTGCCGGGATCAATTTTGAAGGCATCAATCAGGAGGTCGCAAGTGGACAATGGGAATTCCAGATATTTTCCAAGGGAGCGAAAACCGCCGGGGATCAGGTGTGGGTTGCCAGGTATCTTCTGGACAGGTTGACTGAAAATTACGGATACTACATTGAGTATCATCCAAAACCCATTAAAGGAGACTGGAATGGATCCGGAATGCATGCAAATTTCTCCAACAACGTATTGAGGACCTGCGGATCCAAGGAAGTGTACGAGAAAATATGTGAATCATTCAGACCGGTGGCAAAAGAGCATATTGAGGTATATGGGGAATTTAATGACCAACGTCTGACAGGCAAACATGAGACCGCCTCGATCAACGATTTTAGTTATGGCGTTTCCAATCGCGGCGCTTCAATACGTATTCCGATAGCCACCGTTGAAAAAGGATGGAAAGGTTGGTTGGAAGACCGGAGGCCGGCTTCCAATGGGGATCCATATAAAATTGCAGGAAGAATCGTAAAAACCGTTAAATCTGCCAATATCAAAGCCGAAGCCCTGGCAAATTAATTCTTGTTCATAATATCATGGAACCGCACCGGAAAATTTCCCTTTCCGGTGCGGTTTATTATTGGGAAGTTTCAGGCAGAGGGGTATTCATCCAGTAATCATCAAAATTCACGGGCCTGAGCATGGGTTGTCCTTTAAAAATCGGGTGCATCTTATCCATAAAAAGTTGGTCTGTGGGGAGGGTTGTACGCGGCTTTACCTCCTGAACAAAAAATTCGCGGAACTGTTCATATTTCCTGCTGGTCCATGAATTGACCAAATTGCCCTGCTTATCCATTATCTTCACAACCTCATAGGAAAAGATATCCGGATGAACCTGCTTTCCCGTACTGTTTTCCTTAATGATTTCATTTAACATTGCTGCAATCTCCTGTGGATTTCCTTCCGGATAAAGCATTACCTCTTCCTGTAACCGTTCCGCCCTTATAAGTCTGATCCGTTTTTTTTTGAAGAAAAGTTTATAATTGGACAGATCCATAACACCTTCGTTGGACGGAGGATGATTAAACGCTACCGCAAAGCAACCTCTATCTACATCCACTATGACGGCATCTACACGGAAAAAAGGCGGGATCCTTACTTTAAAGCTATTTTGAAATGATATATAATTCAGGTACATTTTACGTTCTTTCTCCTTATAGGAGGTATGCACTTCAAAAATAATCGGATACCTCCTCCCGCGCTTATTTGTAGCGGCGGCCGTAAGGCGTTTGCGATTATCATACAAGGCGTAATCAAGTTTGTGTATGGCAAAATTCGCCTTGGAAATATATAGGGTGCCATAGGCATTGTAGTTAGGATGTAGCTTTTGAAATTGAATGGTATACAGGCGTTGATTGTCAAAATACGTATCCGGTGCCAGTGTGAAAGTATGATTCTTCAGGAGATCGGTGTTGAGCGTGTTCACAAAATTATAGGACGTGACGCTGTGGTTGCGGATCGCATCGTGTATTTGCAGTATGGTAAATTCATTACCCCCATAATCGGATAGAAATGCGTTGTCAATAACTTTTCCGTAGCGGATGTAGTCATAAGGCAACAACGCCAGCGTGTCGCGTTCAAAATCCTCATTTGCCCGATACTCATAGATACTGACCTTGGTAGTTTCAAAGTTGAGGGCGTTGAATCCCTGGTCGAATACCTCAAATATGGCTTCGTTCAGATTGATATAGTCAGCATTTTTTAATTGATAGTCCCGGTAGTATCCTATCGTGGAAAAAGGAGTGACGGGGAAATTATCAGGTATTACATCGATGGCCCGTTGAACAATTTCCCTTGCCGTAAGTAGATTTTTTTTCTTCGCTTCAAGGATGGCCTTCTCTAGTTCCAATACCCGGGGTGAAAGGGTGATGTCGTTCACTTCACGCGTAGAAAGGGAGGACAGTAGCAGCTGTCTGCTTTGGTAGCCCATCGAAGAAATTTCGAGGGTATCCCCGATCGTCCTGAATTTACCAGGCATTTTAAATCCCCCGTCCATATTGGTAATCACTCCGATAGCGTGACCCTTCAGAGCGATGGTGGCAAATGGTACGGGTTCCCCTGTATCGGCATCCAGCAACTTGCCGTTAAGGAATTCCGTTTGGGCACACACCTGCACCGTCATGAAAATCAGCAAGAGTGTTGTCCGGAAGATCACAGGCGGGTTTATGCGACCGTAAGGTAAACGAATAGCGTATACACAGCGACAAGAATAATGCCCTTTAATCTTCCAAGATGCATTTTCTTCGGCATAAAGACCAGTGGCAGCATCAGAAAGGCGATTCCCAGCATCCAGAAAATATCATTTGTAAGTAATCCCTGATCTGCTACTATAATGGGCTTGATCAAAGCAGTTAAACCAAGGACACCTAGTATATTGAATATATTGGAGCCGATCAGATTCCCGATAGAAATGGCGTTTTCCTTTTTCATTACCGCAATTACGGAGGCGGCTAGTTCCGGGATGCTGGTTCCTACCGAGACTACGGTAATTGCGATAATTCTTTCACTCACCCCGTAATAGGTGGCCATTCCCACTGCGCCACTAATGAGAAGTTCAGACCCGAAATATAGCGCGACGCCCCCAAGACCAAGGTATAATATGGCCATATAGAGTTTCATGGGTTGTTCTGTGGTCACGGGCTCATTAACGATGGGGGTCTTCTGAAATTTCAACAGATAGATGATGAACATGATCAGGCCGAGGAGCATAATGCCGCCTTCATAACGGAGAAGTTCTCCGTCAAAATAAATAAAGGCAAAGAGGAGAATGGAACTCAGCATCATCGCTGGCCAGTCAGTTGTAAAAAATCCCATCTTAACCTCCATACTGCCGAGGATGATAACCAGGCCCAGAACCAAGCCGAGATTGGCAATATTGGAGCCGACGACATTGCCAAGGGCAAGATCCGGAAATCCATCCACCGCTGCCTTAAGGCTGACAATAAGTTCAGGCGCGGAGGTGGCAAAGGAGACTACTGTAAGACCTATCACAATTCTGGGAATGAGCAGACGGAGGGAAAGAGCGACGGCCGACTTTAGTAACCAGTTGCCACCAAGCACCAGAAGTCCCAATCCGGCGGCGATAAAAAGGAAGTTTTGCATTGTTTGATTTTGGGGCAAATATAAGCGAAGATTTCCTGGCGGAATGCATGTATTTTCAAGGGTAGTGACGTCGGAGTTTTGATCAAAAAACAAAGACAGAAGCAGGGGTGAGATTTCTTAATATTTATGAGTAAGGTCAATTATCCGGCCATTATTCGGGTTTGTGGATAGCTGAGAGCTGACAAACACAGTGTCGGAGATGGAGTCATAAAAGGTTACGACGTAGGCGGCAAAGTTTGGAGAAAAGATGAAACTGGCATTTTTGGCCTGAATTTCAGAGAATCGGCCCTTGGATTTTAGAAAAGAGCCTAAAAGACCCCTACAAATATGACATTTTTATAGTAGTTATATCGATCATACTTTCATTTGTAAAGTATCTCCAAGGCGGCGTGTTAAGGATTGATATATATTCCATTTTTTCACTTACATTTTTGTATGCAATTGCATTAATTTTCAGTATTTTCCTTGGCCGGAGGCCGTAGATCCTTTTATTTTGGTTTCATAATCGATTATGAAGTTGCATTTTTTAAGCTGGGGCAGCTGCGAAGTAAATTAAAGCTGTTCAGGTATAACCCTAAAAACCGAAAAAATGATTACGCTAGCCAAAATTCTCCTGACCGTACTGGTATCACTTATAGTGATCTTCACCTGAGTACCCATTAAATCGATTAGAACTAGCGGCGGCTGAATCCCGCCGCTATTCCTTTAACTTCCTATATTTGTAAAAAATACCCATGCGAAAGGCATTTTTCAGATTCCTGGCCAGGCTCAACAGCCTACTGTTGCCTTCCTATGCAAAGAAATCCCTGGATCTGGCAAGGGCTTCAAAATTTCAAATGGCCGTCATTGGCTGGCGGTACTTTGTTACTACCCGTGCCTTGGAGGACTAATTATCCGGCAGGTCCTCCTCTTATTTTCCTATAATTGTTTTATCAGAGATCGGCCTTGTCTTCCTATTAAAAAAGAAATATATTTGCAGCCCGTTTGAAGTCGATGCTGTAGTTGATAGGATGCTTTTAGTCACCAGGCAGGAACAGCCCGTTGATTCACCGATAAATCGAGATCTCAATAAAAAATAAGGCCACGTGGCGCAATTGAATAGCCGCCCGTACCGAACTGATTAAAATATGAGGCTGCTCTGAATGGTACGTTCGGGCGGGGCGCATCAGACAACGAAGTGATTATTATAAAGGAATCACACCGAAATTGATAATAGAATTAACGGTTCATACTGCCATCGCAGGTTGAATTTTTTATAACGGCCACGTGGCGCAATTGAATAGCGCATCTGATTACGGCTCAGAAGGTTGCAGGTTTGAATCCTGCCGTGGTCACGAATAAATCAAAAAGCAAGCGAAACAAGAAAGCTTGCTTTTTTGGTTTTGCTGCTTTTTGATTTTCAAAGCGGAGCTTTGTCAGGAAAACCGAGCGCAGCGAAGGTAATCCTGCAATTCACTTTTTGACTCTAATCAATGTATGATACCCATCTCAAAGCGGAGCTTTGTCAGGAATTTGTAATTTCGACTCATCCAGTGAAAATAAGGTTTCGGACTGCCAGTCCCGATAGTTATCGGGAGCAGATTGGTACATTAAATAAAAAGCTACAGGATCTCAACTGTAGTTTTGTTTTTAATTACCACCAGTCTGGAGACTGGCGGTAGCGCGGAGCTATTCCGCCAAATTATCACTATTCTTTTTGAAAGTATATTTCTCTTCTCCTTCTTCTCCTTTCCAATAATAAAGATTCCACGGTGGCTTATTTTTTAAAATACCACTCCCCCCAATAAGTATCCGAGTGGCATAACCCTTTTTTAACCTATCACTATGAGCAAAGGATAAATCAACCACCCATATCCCTTGCCATTTTTCAATCTTCCATTTGCCCGACTCTCCCGCAAGCAATTTTTCATGTTCATCGAAATCTTCCAAAATAAAATCTCCCGGCACATTCTTTATATTAAATGTGCCGTTATGATTTAATTGAAATTCCCCGCCTGTCGGTGAAATCCATTTTCCTTCAACATCAACTTCAGATGGTTCGTATGAACAGCCATAAAGGAAGGGTAACAATATAACTCCCATTATTTGAATTACTTTTTCATTTTAATTTAAAAGTTTTGGTCCATTTAAATGTTGGGGTTATTTGATACATAGTTCCATTTAAGAATAATTGTTATTACTTAACCCAAGGGGTTGCCGCAATCATTAATTATGCCCAAATCAATGCATAAAAAATAATAAAAATAGACCGAATCCGGTGGTTATGACAGCCAGATAAGATGGGAGGCGGTCATAATGTCAAATTACAGCTTGAGCTTCAATTTCAATTAAAAAGGCATCGTTTGCCAACCCATTGACATTTATCCATGTACTTGCCGGCGGGTGTATCGTGCCAAAATTATTTTTCAAGATCTCACTTATTATTGGCCCGTCTTCACTTTGATAATTCACTTTGTATATTCTTAATAGCACGATATCTTCCAAAGTCCCGCCCGCTGATATCATGGCCAGTTTTAAATTATCAATTACTTTCTCAGTTTGTTTTTTCAAGTCATTCTCACCTACAATTCGTTGATTTTTATCCCAAGCCACCTGCCCTGAAATGAATATCATTCTGCCTGTATCTATCGAAACGACCTGAGAAAATCCATACTGCTTAGAATCGAATAATAACTCAGGATCAATGCATTTCTTTTTCATAAGACTAATTTATTGTGCCAGTGAACACTTGACATAAAATGATATGTATTATATCCTTATAATTACTAAGATAGTATATCGTCGACATCAATGCTCGATAGTTTAAAGGGCAAATTTAATAGTCATTTGAAGAATCAATACTCAATATTCATACGAAAAAAAGCTACTTCTTCATATTGACTAAGTTAGTATGGATGTTCAAGTGAGGGGATAAGCAAGAGGACAACACGCTCACGCATGTTGTGGTTTGCATTTTTCTCATTTGCAGTGCTTTACAGAGCCATAAAAAATGTCCTCAAGTGAAATTTACTTTAAAAGAGCTGAAAAGGCCTGGAAACAGGCAAAAATTTACTGTAAAAAATACTATATTTTGTGGTAATTGATAGAAGCAGAACCCGTCACCTTGTTATCATATATTGTTAGATGCACTACCGTTTACTTTCTCGTGTCACACGCCATTTCTTACACCCGTTGTTATTGTTTATCGGATGTTCTACTCCGGC
>JBGTMS010000167.1:0-11065 GCA_041743425.1 Zeaxanthinibacter sp.
ATTATACCATTGAAAATGAGCGGGACGGAGTTGTTAAGGATCCGGCCTTTCTTGCGGGAACCGGACAATCTGTCGTAACAGCGACGCAGGAAGCTTTATTCTTCACCTCTCGCCCCAAAACCAAATGGATCCTCGGTGGGCTTTATGAAATTGAGAAGTTTGGTTTTTCGCTTAATGGAACCTATTTTGGCAAAACCACTTTTAAGCAGCAGGGTATGGATGACAATCTCCGGACCGAATTCACACCTAAAGTAGTAACTGATTTCGGAATCGATTTCAGTGCCACGGACAGACTGACCATTGCCCTTAATGTCAATAATGTGTTTAATGTCGTTCCGGAATGGGAATTTATTGCAGAAAATGCTGCCGGACAGGCAATCATAGATGACACTTCAACTAACGCTTTAGGAGTAACGCCCATCCAAAACCAGTCCAATCTCATCACTTTTAACCAACGCTATTCGCAAATGACTTATGATGGATTCCATTTCAGCCAGTTGGGTACCTTATTTAACTTGTCGCTGAATTATCGGTTTTGACAAGATCTTCTTTAAAGATAAAAGCCGCCCTAAACAGGCGGCTTTTTTATATTCAGTTGAAATCATCCGGTTTGTCAAATCCAAAGGGGCACTATGGACATTTTATTTGTCGCCCGGGTGCATAAAGCGTTGCTTACTCAACAGGAATTCCTCTGATTCCACATGGTCCTCATCAGGTACGCAGCAATCCACCGGACATACGGCAGCGCACTGTGGCTCTTCATGGAATCCCTTACATTCCGTACACTTATCAGGAGATATATAATATATTTCGTCACTGACCGGAATCTGAACCTGATCTGCATTTACGGCCTTTCCGCCTGGCAATACGACGTCACCTGTCAGCGAAGTTCCATCACTGTAACGCCACTCATCAGCTCCTTCGTAAATAGCCGTATTCGGGCACTCCGGTTCACAAGCCCCGCAATTAATACACTCGTCCGTTATGATTATAGCCATATTTTTCTCTTTCCTATATAACGAATATCTTGCTGCATCCGTATTTTTGTGCAAAGGTAACAGCTAAGGAAATACTGCACAAATATAATGACCGACCCACAACTGAGATTGCAAGCTTTTGTTAAACTTGGGAATTTCTTCAGAGATTACTTAGATAATGCCCGCAAAATTCCGGAACCTTCAGTCAGTACCGTAACCATGTACACAAAATTTGATGAAATTGTGGAACGGGCTGGTCAGGTAAACGGGTGGTTTACAAGGGAGAATGTCCTTTTCGCGTTAAAAGCCTGGGCCAATCTTCTTACTGAACCCCAATTGTCAAAATGGATGGCGCCGTATTCTTCCGTCAGCCAGCCAAGGACAGTGGCCATCATCATGGCCGGCAATATTCCGCTTGTCGGGTTTCATGACTTTCTGGCTGTTCTGATCTCGGGCAACAGGGTGCTTGTAAAACTGTCCTCAAATGATTCGTTGCTCTTGCCATTTATCGCCCGCCAAATTTCACTAATCAGTCCTGGTCTGGCCGCGTCTATTTCGTTTACAGAGGACAGATTAAAAGTATTTGATGCGGTTATTGCCACGGGAAGTACCAATACGAGCCGCTATTTTGAATATTATTTCAGAGAAAAGCCGCACATTATCCGAAAGAACAGGACCTCTATCGGCGTGCTTAGCGGGAATGAAAGCCGCTCTGATCTCACCGATCTCGGATCTGATATTTTCACCTATTTTGGTCTTGGATGCCGTAATGTCTCCAAACTCTATGTGCCACAGAGCTATGATTTTACCCCATTCTTTGAAACCATCATGCCTTATGAACGGCTGCTGCACCACACAAAATATGCCAACAATTACGATTATAACAAAGCGGTTTACCTGATGAGTGACTTCCCCTTCCGGGATAATGGATTCATGATGTTGAGGGAAGACCCCGGCTATGGGTCACCCATCGCCACTTTGTTTTATGAATATTACCCCTCCACCGAGTCGATTCGTGAACGCGTGGAAATTGACAGGGAACAGCTGCAATGTATCGTTGCAGATGACGCGCTCTGCAACGCCATTCCTTTTGGCAGTTCACAGTTTCCGGGGCTGTCCGATTATGCAGATGGAATTGATACCATGGCCTTCCTTCAGCAACTCAGTCTTTAAACCTCTGCGCCGGATCAGGTACGGGGTGTCCTTAGTAGTGAATTGTGTCTCTGTCAGACGGCAGAATTATTCTGATTTCTCTTCCGCTTTCTCATCTTAATTTATGACCTTTGGGGCTTAATTTTTTGGGCACCACAGCGCTGTGAATTCAATTTTGACTATCGCCGGCAATGCTGGAACCTGGTAATCTCACATAAATGAAAAAACATAATTTTAGTCCTGGTCCCTGTATTTTACCCAAAGAAGTAATGCTCAAAGCCTCCGAAGCTGTTGTAGAGCTGGATGGTATAGGCCTCTCCCTCCTCGAAATATCTCACCGCAGCAAAGAATTCGTGGCCATTATGGAATCGGCACGATCGCTGTCACTCGATTTACTCGAATTGAAGGACAAGGGCTATCAGGCCCTCTTCCTGCAAGGAGGTGCAAGCCTTCAGTTTCTTATGGTGGCGTACAATGTTCTGGAAAAAAAGGCAGGATATATAAATACGGGCACCTGGAGTAACAATGCCCTGAAAGAAGCAAAACTTTTTGGCGAGGTTATAGAAATAGCGTCGTCCAAGGATGATAATTACAGGTATATCCCAAAAGGATATAACATTCCGGAGGGCTTGGATTATGTGCATATCACCTCTAATAATACCATTTTCGGCACCCAGTTCAGGAAGTTTCCCGAGACAAGCGCCCCATTGATCTGTGATATGAGCTCTGATATCTTCTCAAGGCAACTGGATTTCTCGAAATTTGACCTTATTTATGCCGGAGCTCAAAAGAACATGGGACCGGCAGGTGTCACCCTGGTTGTCATAAAAGAAGATTTGTTGGGTAAAGTTTCCCGCAAATTACCTTCAATGATGGATTACAGCGTGCATATTGGCAAGGAAAGTATGTTTAATACGCCTGCGGTTTTTCCAGTATTTGTCTGCATGTTAACGTTGCAATGGTTGCAGGAAATGGGTGGCATTCCGGCCATTGAGGAGATAAATGAAAAAAAGGCCAACCTCATTTATTCTGAAATAGATCTCAACCCCTTATTCACAGGCTTTGCCGCAAAGGAAGATCGTTCGTTTATGAATGCGACTTTTACCCTTTCCGATGAGGCCCTAAAGGATGCTTTTGACCGGTCATGGAAAGCAGCAGGTGTCAGCGGAATAAACGGACACCGCTCCGTTGGGGGCTACAGAGCTTCTATGTACAACGCTTTACCTATCGAGAGTGTCGGGGTCCTTGTAGATGTTATGAGTGACCTGGAAAGAAAGGGATAGCATCTTATGAAGAAATACATATACTTATGAATATACTTGCCAATGACGGGATTTCCCGGAATGGGGTAAAAGTCCTGGAAGATGCGGGTTTTAATGTAATAAACACAACGGTTGCACAGGAGGAATTAATTCATTACATCAACTCAAACCATATACAGGGATTGCTTGTCCGGAGTGCCACACAGGTTCCGAAAGCGCTGATCGATGGGTGCCCGGGGCTGCGGCTCATTGGACGTGGCGGCGTTGGCATGGATAACATTGATGTAGCTTACGCCAAATCCAAAGGTCTGCACGTCATCAACACCCCTGCCGCCTCTTCAGAATCTGTTGCAGAACTGGTATTCGCTCATTTATTCGGTGGTGTCCGATTTTTATACGATGCCAACCGAAATATGCCCCTAGAGGGGGATACAAATTTTACCAAACTAAAGAATGATTATGCCCGGGGCATAGAATTACGAGGCAAAACACTTGGGATTATCGGGATGGGCCGGATCGGGCTGGCAACAGCCAGAATCGGATTGGGGATTGGAATGAAGGTCATTTATTCAGATCCCATTGAACCCGAGACGATGATAGTTCTCCGGTTTTTTGATGGTCAGTCCCTCGAATTCAGATTGCAGTCCCAACCCCTGGAAACGCTGCTGCCGTCGTCCGATTTCATAAGCCTGCATGTGCCTGCTCAGAAGGCTTATCTTATTGGCACTAAAGAATTTGACTTGATGAAGGATAAAGTGGGAATAGTCAATGCCTCCCGGGGGGGTGTTCTTGATGAGGTCGCCCTAATTGATGCGATAGAGCATGGAAAGGTGGCCTTTGCAGGTCTGGATGTTTTTGAATCTGAACCCTCGCCGGAGATTCGGATCCTGATGCATCCGAATATCTCCCTGTCACCTCATATCGGAGCGGCAACGATGGAAGCACAGGACAGAATTGGAACCGAACTGGCCACGCAGATTATCCACCTGTTAAAGTAGATAATAATCAAAATGACCTTGCCTTTACTATGCACCTATTTCGTACATTACCGACATTAACTTCAACTTTACTGATATGTCTGGATTATTGGATTTACTGAACAGTAACATGGGTCAGCAGCTTATAAGAGGTGTAGCTGGTCAAACCGGGGAATCGGAAGGCAAAACAGCCGATGTGCTGAATATGGCGATGCCGCTATTGCTGGGTGCCATGAAAAAAAATGTTTCCCAACCCGGAGGGGCCGAGGGCTTACTGAATGCCCTATCTTCCAAACATGATGGAAGTATACTAAACGACTTGGGCGGCTTGTTCGGTGGTGGGGTGGATCAAAGTGTCATGTCCGATGGGGCAGGTATCCTTGGACATGTCTTCGGGGCAAAACAGGGAAACGTGGAACAGGCATTGAGTCAGAAATCCGGTATGGATGCCTCTTCAATTGCTCAGATTCTGAAAATTGCAGCACCTCTTATAATGGGATTTCTGGCCAAACAAAAAGCGCAGAACAATGTTAATGATGCCCAGGGAATGAATTCGCTGCTCGGAAGTATGCTCGGAGGGCAGCCGCAAAAGAATCAGAGCCTGATCACCACGCTTCTGGATGCTGATGGGGATGGTAGCGTACTCGATGATGTTGCCAATATGGTATTGGGAACAAATACTTCAAAGAAAAAAGGTAAAGGTGGATTGTTTGGGGGCTTGTTTGGAAATTAACCAACGCCAGACAACACTCAGGATTTAATTTCAGGGTCAAGGCACTGATGACTATTAATATTTAGTTGCGAAAGTAAGAGAGATGAAAAGGATATTGACCGTCGTATCGCTGGTAATGATCGGCTTCCTCTGTGGTTTGGGAGGATGCTCGGGCTCTAAGCAAGCAGCGGCTTCTACCGAGGATGAAAAAGCAACCTTTCGGTCGAGGGAACAGGATACTGTAGCAATTGCCAACGATAGCCTGGAATATGAAATTCTTATCATAGAACCGGGATTTAATACCTGGCTGCTGAGCATTGCAAGGCCGGAAGGGTATTATTCACAGTCCTTCCTCGAAAACAGAAACCGGATCTATGTTATTAACTGGAATCAGAGGGTATTGCAACCCCTGCAATACGATCCCAATTTATATGAAATGCAGATCAATTATGAGCCTTTCATTGATTACGGATATGATGTCAATTATCAACTATACAATTATTTTATTTACTTTCAACGAAAATACGGTCAGCGGCTCGGGCCGTTTATTCCAAGGATATGATCCCTGGCCGCAACCGTGAGATGGTATGAACAAACTTAAAAGACGTTGGGGAATTGAATCGAATGTGCAGTTGATCATTATTCTGATCGTCTTCTCCATCACTGGTTCGGCATCAGTGTATGTAACAAGACCGCTACTTGAATGGATAGGTCTTGACCGTTCCGGTTTCTCGTTGGAATGGTGGAGTACCTGGGCTTATTGGTTCCTTAGAATTCTGATAGTTTTTCCAGTGTATCAGTTGATGTTGGTATTTATGGGGGGGCTATTCGGACAATTCCGTTTTTTTTGGAATTTTGAGAAAAAGATGCTGTCGCGGATGGGATTTCAGTTCCTGTTCAAGTAGTGTCTCATACTGAGCAAGACCTCAATTTTAAATATAGATCTAACATGTGTTTCGCAGGCCTTTTTAAGAAACATTGCATTGCCTCATCGCTTGCCATTCTCGTGGTATTCTCGCTGGGGCTTCCTTCACTGACGGCCTGGTCCCATGCTTTTTCTGATCATCAGGATCAAAAATGCACCGATAGCACCACCCTCCATGTACATAAAGTTGAGGGAGACTGCGCATTTATTAAATTCAAACCGGCGCCTCAGTTCTATTTTACTTTTTCCGAGCCCCGGATGTATGTTAGTGAGCTGATTACATGTGTAATCCGGGCCTCATACCGCTTTGTCCCCATTTTTAAAAGTATGCATTTCCTTCTCAGAGGTCCTCCGGACCATTCTTTTTTCTGAGTTATTTTTTGGAATGTTTCACTTTTAACACTTACCTATGCGCTTACCATATATATTATTTGCAGTACTGCCATGCCTCATTGGCTCGGCACAAAATTCAATCACAGGCACTGTCTACGGAGCCGACGGAAAGACACCACTGAGAGATGTTTCCGTTTATTTACCACAGTTGGAAAAAGGAGCCGTTACGGACTCTATTGGGAGATACAACATCGGGCTTTTACCTCTTGGATCCTATAAAATCATCGCATCATTTATTGGCTACAGCACCTATTCCGGTTCGGTAAGGATTGTTCCCGGGAGTACAGAACTTAAGATCCTCCTGTTCCCAAGCGCCATCGAAATACAGGAAGTCATAGTCTCAACACCCTTCCACCGCTTACAAAGAGAGAATGTGATGAAAGTGGAACAAGCCAGCGTTGCCGAGATGAGGAACAGAGGAGCAATAACCCTTGCTGAGGGCATCTCGGGAGTTCCCGGGGTGTCGAGCCTGTCAACCGGTATGGGGATCGGAAAGCCCGTGATCCGGGGTTTGAGCTCCAATAGGGTTCTGGTTTACGCACAGGGAATACGCCTGGAAAACCAACAATTTGGAGACGAACACGGATTAGGGGTAAACGATGCCGGTATCGAAAGCGTGGAAATTATCAAAGGCCCTGCATCCCTGCTGTATGGTTCAGATGCTATGGGTGGGGTACTCTATTTAAATCCTGAAAAATTTGCGCTCAATCAGGAAACCACGGGCGACATCAATCTCAACTATTTTTCAAATACGGCAGGTATCGGTGCAAATGCCGGCATCAAAGCTTCTACCACCAACTTTAGATACCTCGTGCGCGGGGCTGTGTCTACCCATCAGGATTATCGCAGCGGTAACGATCAAAGGGTGACCAACTCCCGGTTCAGGGATTACGACCTAAAATCTGCAATTGGCTATCAGAAAACCAATTTTAAATCAGAAATGCGCTATAATTTCAATCATTCCAACCTTGGAATTCCGGAAGAGATAGCGGCCCAGAATACCGGCCGGATACCAGAAGCTCCTTATCAGAAGCTGGATAACCACATCCTCAGTTCAGCCTCAGAGTTGTTTTTAAAGGAATCCAGTCTGAAGTTGACGTTGGGCTATATCTTTAATGATCGCAGGGAGTTCGAAATCCCTGAAAATTCAGGTTCCGGTTCTCAGGTGCCTATTGCGTTACTTGACATGAATCTGTCAACCCTCAGCTATCAACTCCAATATCGCCTGCCGGAAAGCAAGCGAATAGAATCTATCATAGGTATTCAGGGCATGAGGCAATCCAATAAAAATGAAGGAGTGGAGCTGCTTATTCCAGATGCGCTGACCAAAGATGTAGGGGTGATGGCAACCTCCCACATACATTTTAGTAAAAGTGACCTTCAATTCGGCGGGCGTTTTGACCATAGAAGTGTATCGGGTAAAGCCAGTGGTAATTCCGGAGATGAATCCTATATTGCCGCTGTGGACAGAAATTTTAACAGCGTCAATGCGGCAGTGGGATATCGGATTGATCTGGATGAACATTTTATTGGGAGGTTGAACCTGGCGTCAGGATTCAGAGCCCCCAATCTGGCTGAACTTACCTCCAATGGCGTTCATGAAGGGACCAATCGTTATGAAATTGGAAATCAAAGCCTAAAAAATGAGCAGAATTTACAAAGCGACCTTGCCATTGAATTTAGCAATCAACATGTTGAATTTTATGTCAATAGTTTCTACAATCCCATCAGAGATTATATTTTTCTTGAGCCTACAGGGGAATTTGAAGAATCCGCTCCTGTGTTTATTTACCGGCAACAAAATGCAAAATTATACGGAGGTGAAATCGGAATGCACCTTCATCCCCACCCTCTTGATTGGTTGCACCTTGAAAGCAGCTATGAAATGGTGAGAGGTACGCTGGAAAATGATTCCAACCTTCCCCTGATACCGGCGAATACCCTTCGGAATACAGCGAGGATTGAATTTACAAACTGCCCCGTCCATTTCACGAAAAGCTATGCTTTTATCACATTACAATCCGTATTTAATCAGCCTAAGGTAAGTGCGTTTGAAACAGAAACTAAAGGATATCAAATCCTTGACGTTGGATTTGGCGGCTCCATGAATCTGTTTGAGCAGGAAATCGCCTTTAGATTTACAGCTAACAATATACTGAACAAAACCTATATATCCCATTTATCCCGGCTTAAACCTGATGGCATATCTAACATCGGCAGGAACATTAGTCTGGGTATAAGCCTGGGTCTTTAAATGTTAACCCTGGCGTTTTTTTGGGCGGAAACCGAAGAGTAACTGCCCCGTAAAACTGGAAGGCACTGCCTCATCCCCTGAGAAACCAAGGCGGATCGAGCCACTGGACTCAGGAATATAATTCTTCCTGAAAATATAGTCCCATATACTCAGGCTGATTCCGAAATTCACTCCGTATCGTCCTTCAGGTAAGATATAGGCATGGTGATAGAGATGCATCACAGGATTGTTAAACACATACCGCAAAGGACCATAAGTGAATTTCAGGTTCGCGTGGTTCAAATGACCGATGGTAATTGCCATAAAATGTACGATATATGCCTGTTCAGGTTCAAACCCCCCCATAAACATGACCCCCAGGGTTTTGAGCGGTTTGTAGAGAATATTTTCCATCCAGTGATAGTGAAAATGGGCACCAAAACCCATCTCCTTAACACTGTGATGCACCTTATGAAATTGCCAGAGCCAGTCGTACTTATGGAGTAAAATATGCGTTATCCATTGAAAGAAGTCGAGAAGAATAAAAAACACGATAAGCTGTGCCCACATGGGATAGGAATCCAGTGAAAGCACCGAAATTCCGGCAGCGGAGAATCCGGCATTTGCAAGACCGGTTTCAATTAATTTGTAGAAACCACTGATGGCTATCGCAAATAGGAAAAAATTAAAATAAATATAAAAGAGATCCAGCCAGAAGTCCTTACGAAATATGGGTTGTGACTTGCGCCACGGAAAAGTGATTTCCAATACCCATACAAGCAGGGAAATCAGGAATAGGGCATAAAAATAGTTGCGGTACCATGGTACATCGAAAATCATTGACCTCCACAGCCAGGATACGTTTGACTGCAGGGCCGCTAAAAAAGCTTCCAGATAACCATCCATGAGGTCTACGATTCAGCCCTTTCAAAGGGAACTGTGAAAGGTATTACAAATTAAGAAATAGTGGCATGCCGGCCGAAATGGAAATGGAACAAAAAAAACACCATGAGGGGGTGCTCATGGTGTACCGTAAATAGCATAGTAGCGTTCCTTACACTTTAATAAATAAGGCGGCAATAGCCAGAACATCCTCTTTTGCAAGAGGTTCATCATAGGCTTCAGTTGAGGCTCCTTCCCCGAATGGGGTTCCGTCTCCCAGGGTAGTGACATCTACACCTCCCTGTGTTACATTTTCTTCTCCATTGTATACCCCCTGCGCCTGCTCGGGGATTCCCTCCCCTCGCTCATTGAGTGTAATCCACCCTTTAAGTCCTCTCAATCTGCGTACTTCGGAAGCATGCCTTGCTTCCACAGAATGAATTTGTAAGGCAGGGGTGAGAAAATCGGATCCCATCAAATTCGTAGCCTGACCTTTGTAAGCCCTAACGCCTGTGTCTTCAAATGCTTGTGAAAGCGCAAGGAATTGCGCATAGGCTGTTTCCTTCCCTATACCACCGAGATTGAACGGGTCAAAAAGACCGCCGGCAGTGAAGTCAAATTCCGGCTTCGCGACGGGCTCGACACCGGCACCTTCAAGCCCGGCAATCAGGAAATCAACGTGTGCTTTTTCGTGCTTTGAAATCTGGACGTAAACGGTTTCCGCCCTTCCGGTCGGAATGATATCACAATCCAACCCGGTTCTGTAAAACTCATCCTCCAGATATTCCAGGGTCAGAGCGAACTGCAGGGCACCTACAGGATCATTTTGCATAGCCGCGGCGTATGCTGATTTTGGTTTTAAGGCGAGCCCCAAAGGTATGGCAGCCATAGCCGCTTTTTTACCAAGGGCACCTATTGTTCCAAAGGCTTGTCTTCTTGACGACTTATCTGCCAGGAGGTTCTCCGTGGTAAATGCATCTAAAAATTTTATAATATTCATAACAGGTATATTTTTATCTGATTAGTATTAAGGTAAAAAGTTAGCGGTAAAAGGTGTTTGGACATAGCCCAAACCTGCAACCGCAGTCAGTACAACTGAAGGATCCAGTGCAAGATCGAGCCCTGTGTCCGTTGTCACCACATCATCCCCCGCAAAATCTGCGGAACCCGGATTGATGAGCGTTCTGATGGCAGCTGCATGCCTTGCTTCCACTGAAACAATTTTCCCGGCAAGAAGCAGATAATCTGGATTTACAAGTAATCTGCCTGCACCATTATAGGCAGCGACACCTGTATCCTCCAGGGTTTTGGCTACGCCGAGAATCTGATCCCTGCTATTAAAATCAAGATCGCCATAATCAAATTCCAGGGTGGGCAATACCAGATCGGTATTTCCGGAAACTGCGGCTGTGATAGCGGCTTTAAAAAATTCCCTGTGATTCACCTCATGGTTGTAAAGATCCATTAGCACCGTCATTTCTTCCTCTGAAATATTGGCATAAAATGAATTGACCACCTTGGTGTAAAAATCGGCTTCCAGCTGTTCAAGCGC
>JBGTMS010000168.1:0-10681 GCA_041743425.1 Zeaxanthinibacter sp.
CGATGAAATCTACGATAGCCTGGACGATGGTCTGGAAAATCAGAAAATGCTCCTACTTAATGAAGTGAAAAGTGACTCCTCCCTTTTGAATACACGCTTTTTTGGAATAGGCAACTTCACTATTGATAAGACCGCTTTAGATGAAGACAAAAAATTCAAAGACAGGTATCGCGATACCCTGATGCACATGCCTAACGAAGATGAAAATGAACCGGTTCGGATGCTGGAGAGTACCTTCGAAAGACAGGGCACCCAATATAGAATCAAGCTGATTACGTCCATGGTTGAGGAAGACGACCAGATAGAGAATCTTATCATCTATCTTTCAGGACTTTATTTGGTCCTGGTCGCCAGTATCTTACTCCTTAATAATTTCATTCTAAAAAAGGTTTGGAAACCCTTTTATAGTCTCATAGAACAGCTAAAAGGATTTCGAATTGAAAAGAATGATCCCATCCAACCTGCCTCTACCACAATTGCTGAATTTGAATTGCTTAACCAAAGTGTTCAGCTCCTGACGAAAAAATCGATAGATAGTTACCATGCGCAAAAGGAATTTATTGAAAATGCAGCCCATGAACTGCAGACCCCTTTGGCCATCAGCATCAACAGGCTCGAATTGATGCTCGAAAATAATGAGGTGACCGAGGCTCAGTCAATAGAAGTCGCTGCAGTACTTGACAATCTGGCACGGCTGACACGGTTGAATAAATCACTATTGCTGATATCGAAAATTGAAAACAAGCAATATATAGAAGAGGAATCAATCCATTTTAATCATTTATTGCAACAAGTAGTATCGGATTTCCAGGATTTCGCCGCCCATCGGAATATAACCCTGGACCTGGTCGAGAACGGCAGGTTAGAGAAACATATGAATAAGGACCTTGCCACGGTGTTACTGACCAATTTGATCAAAAACGCAATAGTGCATGGAGCGGAGGACCAGACTGTAACCATTGGCATTTCGGAAGATAGTATTAGCATTAAAAATTTGGGCCAGGCTGAAGCGTTGGATACCTCTCAAATTTTTAAAAGGTTCAGGAAAAGTGCAGCCGATAAACGATCCACCGGGTTAGGTCTTTCAATCTCAATGGCCATCGCTGATAAATACGGCCTGAAATTGATTTATCGTTTCACCGAACAACATGAATTTCTACTTGTTTTCGATCTCAGATCATGAGTATTGCACTTTTATGTGTTATGACGAAGAAAAGTAAAAGTACTTTCCGGCAAGATCAACATGCGTATCAGAATACCGAGGCATTTCTGAAAAGGGGAGAAAATCGCCGCTGGATGCCGACTTTTAAATCGAGAGAGTAGGTAAATATACCCTCTATAGGAATTCAAAAATGATTAACTAACAGCGCTCATTTTAACTTAATGAAAAAAAATATAGAGAATTACCAGTCCAGCCGTCCAAGCAATTGGCCGTTATATCTTTCAATTTTTTTTTTGGGCGGGATGATAATGACTTATTTCTTCGTACCGGCGGTTCAAGATTTTTTCCGTGAAGCCTGGCAAATACTCAGCAGTGAGGATGAACAAAAAATACAACACTGGATCAGTAGATTTGGGTGGTTCGCTCCTGTATTCCTATTCCTGGCCATGGTTTTCCAAATGTTCCTGCTCGTCATACCCACCCTGTTACTGATGATTGTGTCCATTCTGGCCTTTGGACCTTTTTGGGGAAGCATTCTTATATTCGTATCGGTTTTTGCGGCGTCATCTGTCGGTTATTTTATTGGGAGGTATTCCGGACAAATGATCATCGATAGATTAATAGGTCAAAAATCTAAAAAAAAGATGGAGGGTTTCCTAAAAAAGTACGGCTTCTGGGCAATCATCATTACCAGGATTAATCCTTTTTTATCAAACGATGCCATTAGTTTTGCAGGAGGTCTTTTAAGAATGAGCTACTGGAAATTCATTGCGGCAACCCTTGCAGGTATTACCCCGCTTATTCTTTATATTGCCATAATCAGCAGGGATACTGACACTTTAAAAACCGGACTTCTATGGGGTTCAATAATTAGTCTGATGGTTTTTGTAGGTTATGTGTGGTGGGATAAAAAAAGAAGGCATAAGAGCGTATAGCGGCGGTTCAGTCATTTCATGGAAAATGAGATACCGGCGTCGTAAATCCTGAATATCCCCCTAAAAGGGGTAGGCACCAGCTCTTATTTAATTATATTTTCATAGCTATCCGGCAATAAATGCAAATGAACCGACTTCCATGAAATTCAGACGTCAACTGCTCAGCTTTCTCCGCACCAGCCATCGTGCAGTGCTGTTGTCAGCGGTGGTTGGGATGGTATCCTGTTCGGGAAGCCAGGACCAGGGAACCGTAAGTTACCTGGGTCAGAATCCGCCGGGAAAGACCGCGGCCCTATTCGCTCCGGGCATTATCAGTACAGATCAGATGGAACACAGTTCCCCGGCCTTTTCACCCGATGGATCCGTAGTCCTCTGGACAGTGGTTCCTGATGGATTTTCAGGTCCTGCTTACCTGATGGAAATGAAATTTAGCCAGGGTGGCTGGTCTGCTCCCTACAGGGCTTCATTTAACGATAGCATTGCGGACACCTATTATCCCTCCTTTTCCACAGATGGCAAAACCTTGTATTTTAGTTCCAGAAGAAAGGTTCCTGAGCCTTTCACACCTCAGGGGGATATCCGGATGTGGCACGTAAAGAGAGAAGATAAAGGGTGGGGCATTCCGATGCCCGTTGATTCGATCATATCCAGGGGTTCTGAATTTGCACATTCAGTTACCAAAGACGGCATCATTTATTTCTCATCCGGATTTCTGAACGACCCGTTAAAAAACAGATCCGGATGGTCCCTATTTAAAAGAGTTCCCACCAGTCTTGAAAAGCACAAAATAGAACCGCTTCCCTACCCTATTAATAGTTTGGGATTTGAGGACGGCCCTTTTATTGCCCCGGATGAAAGCTTCCTCATATTTGAATCTGACCGTCTTGAAGGCATGGGAGGCACTGATCTGTACATTTGCTTTAGAAATGATGCCGGTCAATGGACCGTACCTGTCTCTATGGGACCTGCCATTAATTCACCATTTTTTGAGCGATTCGCCAAACTGTCTCCTGATGGAAAATACCTTTTTTTTGGGAGTAGCAGAGGCGAAAAAGAGGGGCATCCCGGTTTTGATATTTACTGGATCGATGCAGGGATCATAGAAGAATTAAGACAAAGTTTTGTAAATACCGTTCCTATCGACAATGTAAATGGTAGGGCACTATTAACTGCGCTTGATGAAAGTGCGTGGGCTGAAGCTGCAACCTCATTAAATAATTATTTCAGGAACCATCCGGCGGACGGAGATGCTATTTTTACTAAAGTTCTTATCCTTAAAAAAGAGGGAAAGCTTACGGAGGCGGCTGATTTTCTCAGGGCCCATCAAAATATATTCCCTCAGAATGTGAATTATACAATGGAAACGGCCGCATTGGAAATGGGCCTGGGCAATCAGCCGGAGGCGGATAAGTTGTTGGATTCCCTGCTCATAGAGAAGGATCAGTTGTATAACCGTTATACTTTCATATCGAATTCCTTATTTGACATGGCAGATTATACAAACAGTGATTATTACTTTGACAAAGCCATGGCTGTTAACATGTGGAGTTTCGGTTATTTCCGGCGCGCCAGGGAGTATGCGCTGATAAAAGAGAATAATCTGGCGTATGGGCAGCTTGGCCTGGCGATTAAAAATGGATTCACGGACCGGCAACACTTTGAAAATGAAGCGGCTTTTGCACCTCTGAAGGGCAGTGAACAATGGAAAACGCTGATGGAACTGTTGGATTGATGACCCTTAAACGCTGCCAGGCAACCCTTCCTCCATATAAAGCAAGATTCACAGTGCGAGAAATCCGACGAAGTATTTGAGATCAACTTCCTCCCCTACAGCAAGCGGCACATTTTCATTAATATGCTACATTTATAGAAAAGTAGTGTCATGAAAAATCTCATTTCGGAACGGGTGGCCGATTTTCTGAAAAAATATCCCCCGTTCCATGAAATGCATGAAAGGGACCTACTTGACCTTTGCCAGGAAATCGTTATCAGTTATCGCGAAAAAGGAAGCGTAATTTTCCAAAAAGAGGACCGTGGCCATGACACTTTTTACGTGGTGCACAAAGGAGCAGTTGATTTGAAGATGCCTCCTGAGGATATTATTATAGATATCTGTGATGAAGGAGATATTTTTGGGTTACGGCCGCTCATGGCCAATGAGCACTATAAACTCGAGGCAAGAACCCGCGAGGATACCATTCTGTATGGAATTCCAATCACCTCTTTCAGGCCCTATATCCAGACCTATGAGGAGTTGGGCAATTTCATCATCGAAAGTTTTGCATCCAATACCCGCAATCCTTATTCCAGGGACCATGCAGGGAAATTAATGGCATCCCTGCCTTATGAAGTCCATGGACGTTCTGACGAGAGGCATTTGGATTTACAACTGCTCCGATACCGGAAAAAGATCGTTACCTCCTCCAAATCGGCTACGGCCAAACAAATCGCCAGGCTCATGACTGATAAAAAAGTCGGTTCGGTGCTCATCGTATCCAAAGGCCTGCCCGTCGGAATCATCACCGACAGGGATCTGCGTACCTCTATTATCAGTGACGATTTTCCCGTTTCCACCAAGGCAGAGTCTATCATGTCTTCGCCTGTCATTACCTATCCTGTAAAACTCACGGTATCTCAGGCCCAGATGGCAATGATGAAGAATGACATCGATCATCTCTGTCTTACCAAGGACGGAACACCGTCAAGCAAAGCGATCGGTATGGTATCCATGCAGGATGTTATGGTGGCCATGGGCAATAACCCGGCAGCTTTTATCAAAGCGATCAAACGGGCGGATAAAGTAAAGCAACTAAAACCCGTTCGCCAGGGAATCCTCAATCTTTTAAGAGGATATCTCGAAGAGAATATCCCAATGTCAATTACCCTGAAGATCATTGCGGAGCTCAACGATGCCTGTATCAAGCAGATTATTAAAATAGCCCTGAAAAAAATCCCTATCGTACCAAAAGTTGCTTTTGCATGGCTCGCTATGGGCAGCCAGGGAAGAGGTGAACAATTGTTAAACACGGATCAGGATAATGCCCTGATATTTGAGGACGTCCCCTCTGAAGAATTGGAGGAAACAAGAGCCTATTTTCTGGAGCTCGCCAAAAGAATTACCAAAGGCCTGAATGAGATTGGCTTTGAGTACTGCCCGGCCGAGATGATGGCCTCCAACCCAAACTGGTGCATGGCCCTGGGCGAATGGAAGCTAAAGATCACAGAATGGATGACCCATCCGGGAAAGGAGGAAATCCTGTTGTCGGCCATTTTTTATGACTACAATTTCATGTATGGAAGCGAGGTCTTGGTAAATGACCTCTCCGATCACGTGTTTGAAGAAGTGGACAGGTACCCAATGTTTGCGGTGCATCTGGCAGGAGGCGCCATGCAGTATCCTTCCCCCACCGGATTTTTCAGACAATTTCTGCTGGAACAGGATGGGAAATACAAGGATTACTTTGATCTCAAGAGGCGGGCACTGATGCCTCTGACAGATGCGGCCCGGGTATTGATCCTTGTGCATCATGTCCGGCAGATCAACAATACTTCGGATCGTTTTGAGAAACTTGCTGAGCTTGAACCAGGCAACCGGGAGTTATTTCTCTCCTGTTCATATGCGGTAAAGGCGCTCATTAAGTTCAGGACACGCCAGGGTCTGATGCATAGCGACTCCGGTCGGTTCATTGCTCTTGACAAACTGGGAAAGGCAGAAAAGATAAAGCTTAAAAGTACTTTTAAAACAGTCAAGGAGCTGCAGGAACTACTCGCCATCCGATTCAATACAACAAATCTGCTGTAATGATTCTCTTTTCAAACAGATCTGAACCCTTGCCGGACTTCTGGAAAAAATATGAGGCGGCCTTCAGAGAAAGCCCGAAAACCCATCTGAAGGAAGTCACTTTCGCAGGCCTGGATACAGAAACTACGGGATTTGACCTTACTCATGACCGCATACTTAGCATTGGGTGCCTGCTTTTACAAGATCATACCATTCGGATAAAAGATGTATTGGAAATCTATCTACATCAGCAGCATTATAATCAACGTACCGCCGAGGTTCACGGCATATTGAAAAATGAAGGTACCCACTGCTTATCGGAGCTGGAGGCCCTGGAGCAACTTCTTGGATTTATCCAAAATGCTGTGATCATTGGCCATCATACACATTTTGACATAGAAATGATTAATAGAGCCCTTCACAGACACAACCTGCCTTCCCTGAAAAACAAGTACCTTGATACCTCACTATTGTATAAAAAAACGCTTCTTCGTTCGCCGGTGGTAAAGCATAAAGACGCCTATACGCTGGACGAACTGGCATTAAAATTTGATATATCCTTAAAAGACCGTCATACTGCTTTGGGTGACGCATATATAACGCTTATTGCCTTCCTGCACATCCTCAATACCCTGAAAAACAAAAGCAGTATAAACCTGAAGTCATTGCTTAGGATCTCCCGATAAACAGCTGCTCCGTTCGCTATTTCGGAATAATTCAGCGAATTTGTGGGTTTCTCTAAAATATTTCCAAGTTGATGCCGTTATGAAAATGTTATTTGCAAATTTCCAAATAATTTGTGTGCATTTCATCGATTAAATAGGAAGTATAACAAAAATATTATATAACCCGGAATCAACCAACCCATCTAAACCCAACTTATGCAAGAGATCAATACCTATTCTTCTATCCCGGTTTGACACAAGTTTCGTCTTAACCACAGTACAGAACCCAAAAGCAAATCAAAATTTATAAACCCCCTGGTGTAAAACAGGAACGCCAGAAGATGGTGACGGCCGGCCGACGGAAAATGTAAAAAGCGTCCGGGTAAAAAGAGCCCAACCCCAAAATGTAGCATCCCAGCATACGAACCCCCGAATTATTACATCAACTAACTCTTAAACCTACGCAATGCATTTTATTAAAAGTTTCCTCATAGCCGTTGTGCTATTGGCACATCATGGCCTCCTCGCCCAGGGTGTGGTCTCCGGTGAACTGCGCAAATGGCACACCGTATCCATTACTTTTAACGGCCCAAGTACCTCAGAGAACAACGCAACGAATCCATTTCTTGATTATCGACTGAATGTTACCTTCAAAGGTCCGGGTGGTGTAACCTATATTGTTCCCGGGTTTTACGCGGCTGACGGAAATGCCGCCAATACCGGAGCATCCTCAGGAAATAAATGGGTAGTTAGATTCACCCCGGATACCCCCGGACAATGGACCTATACCGCCTCCTTCAGAACCGGATCCGAAATAGCTGTCAACCTCAGTGCCAGTGCGGGCGACGGAACGTCTTTTGACGGGACCACCGGAAATTTTACTGTGAGCACTTCCAATAAATCAGAACCTGATAACAGATCAAGGGGCCGATTGAACTATGTCGGGCAGCGGTATTTAAAATGGGAAGAATCAGGAAATTACTTTCTGAAGGCAGGTGCCGACTCACCTGAAAATTTGCTTGGCTACGGTGATTTTGACAATACAATCAATAGCAAAACCTGGGAACCTCATAAAAAAGATTGGCAAAGTGGAAATCCGACCTGGCAAAATGGAAAGGGCAAAGGACTTATTGGTGCTGTTAACTATCTGGCTGGAAAAGGAATGAATGCATTTTCTTTTCTTACCATGAATGTTATAGGCGATGCCAAAGACGTGTGGCCGTGGACTTCCGCCACCCATGCAGATCTTGACGGCTCCTCAGGAGCAGATGCGTCCAACCGGCTGCGGTATGACGTTTCCAAACTGGAACAATGGGAAGTAGTTTTCAATCATGCGGATAGCAAAGGTATGTATCTGCATTTCAAAACCCAGGAAACCGAAAATGATATGCTGCTTGACGGTGGGGAACTGGGAACGCAGAGAAAATTATACTACAGGGAATTGATTGCCCGTTTCGGTCATCACCTGGCTCTCAACTGGAACCTAGGTGAGGAAAACGATCTTTATGACGCAGCAGAATTAAATGACGGCAATTGTTCACGGGTCAAATCCTATGCCACCTACTTTAAAAACCAGGATCCCTACGGACACCATGTGGTAATTCATTCCTATCCATGGGGCCAGGATTTGTTATATACTCCGCTTCTGGGAAACTCCGATTTGACCGGGGCTTCTATTCAAACCGATATCATGGATGTACATGAAGACGTGAAACGATGGATTGTTGCCTCCGGAAACAAGGGAAAACAGTGGGTGGTTGCTAATGACGAACAGGGCGGAGCCAATAAAGGTGTTGCCGCAGATGCCAGTTTCTCCGGTTTGAAGGGAACCATCGCAGATAATCACAAAGACGTTCGCAGCAAGGTGCTTTGGGGAACTTTAATGGCAGGGGGTGCCGGTGTGGAATATTATTTCGGTTATAATACCGGAGAAACCGACCTGACCGCTGAAGACTGGAGAAGCAGGAATGCAAAATGGGATGATGCCAAGCGTGCTTTGAGTTTCTTTGACCAACAGCTGCCTTACTGGCTCATGAATACTTCGGACAATCTGACCTCGAGTACAACGGACTATTGTCTGGCCAAGACCAATGACATTTATGCTATTTATCTTCCTAACGGCGGCACCACGAATTTGAATCTTGGTGGTGCCTCAGGTTCTTTTACTATAAAATGGTACGATCCCCGAAATGGCGGCAACCTTGTCAATGGGTCAAAGACCCAAATGAACGGTGGCGGAAATACCACCATTGGAAATCCACCTAACAATACCACGCTGGACTGGGTGGCGCTTGTCAAGTTGGAAGAAGGCTCTTCAGGGGGTGAAACTCCTGATACGGATTGTGAGGCCGATTACGGCTCAGAAAACGGCCTGGTAGTCATTGAAGCCGAAAATTTACAGGTTCCTAGTGGTTGGAAAAAAAAGTCATCCGTCTCTGGCTATACAGGTAATGGTTATCTGGAATGGGAAGGGGGCGATAGCTTTAATAATCCCGGATCCGGTACCATCAGTGCCTCCATCAAAATCAATGAGGCAGGGGTTTATCTTTTCCAATGGAGGAACAAGGTTGGACACGGTACGGCCTCAACCGACTTTAATGATACCTGGTTAAGATTCCCCGACGCTTCTGACTTCTATGGTCTCAAGGGAGCGCATATTGTCTATCCGAAAGGTTCAGGAAAATTACCTTCACCAAATGGCGCAGGCTCCGGCGGATGGCTCAAGGTCTACCTTAGCGGTACTACCAACTGGACCTGGACCAGTAATACGAGTGATGACGATCCACACAAGATCTACGTTGCTTTTGATACCCCAGGGGTGTATACCATGGAAATCTCAGGACGCTCGGACCACCATATCATCGACAGGATCACATTAAATAAATCTGCGGCAGACCCTACCAATCTGTCTCTTAAGGAAACACCCTGCGATAATGAGGGTTCAAATGAAATTTCAGTTAGCTCCGTTAGTGTCACTCCTGAAAATGCGACGCTTACTATGGGCAATTCGCTCAGCCTTAATGCTGTCGTACTGCCTGCAAACGCAACTAATAAAAACGTTGTATGGAGCACTTCCAACGCGAATGTGGCCACTGTTAGCCAGAATGGTAATGTTACTGCCCTGGCGGCAGGTACTGCCACTATTATGGTAAAGACTGTGGATGGAAATTATTCGGATACCGCAGGTATTACGGTTGAAACAGGCGTCGTCGCGGTGTCATCTGTAGTGGTTTCTCCTGATCAGGGAACGCTTATAGTTGGCAACAGTCTGGCACTGGAGGCCGATGTCCTACCTACGGACGCTACCAACAAAGGCATCAGCTGGACTTCCTCTCATCCGGCCGTAGCCATTGTGAATCAGAGTGGAAGCGTTACCGCACTGTCCTCAGGTCAGGCGATCATAACTGTTACCACCGCGGATGGAAATAAAAAGGATACGGCTGTTATTACGGTAGAAAATGCTGTCATCCCGGTAACATCTGTGAGTATTTCCGTGCCTGACACTTCATTAATAATAGGGGATACTATGGAGATGAGTGCCGTGATCCTTCCAGCAACTGCCAGCAATCTGAGCATCAGCTGGAGTTCATCTCATCCCGGCATTGCGACAGTTAATGCGAGCGGCACAGTGAGCGCACTTTCAGCAGGAGAAGTGACCATTACGGTGACTACAGCAGATGGTAGCAAGACAGCCTCTGTAAGCCTTACAATAGAAAGCAGTGTGATCCCGGTATCATCCATTACTGTTTCCCCTGCCCAAACCACATTGGTTACCGGCAACAATCAGCAGTTAACCGCGGTAATCCTGCCTGCGAACGCTACGAATAAAACGATTACATGGAGTTCCTCCCAGCCGTCAATCGCGACAGTGAATGCTTCCGGTCGTGTAACCGCCGTAGGCGAAGGGGTGGTAATCATCACTGTGACCTCTACAGGTGGCAATAAAACGGCTACAGCTCTAATTAATGTTGAAAGCGGCCATATTTCTGTCTTCTCAGTTAGCATTAGTCCAGCGGAAGCAACCTTGCAGATAGGCAACTCAACTACCCTGACTCCAGCCATCCTGCCTCAGGAGGCAACAAACAAAACAGTGGGTTGGATTTCTTCCAATCCGTCGGTGGCCACGGTGAACCAGATT
>JBGTMS010000169.1:0-2195 GCA_041743425.1 Zeaxanthinibacter sp.
TCCCACGAAGCAAGATAGGCAGCGTTATTAAATTTTTGAAATTGCAGTACATGACGGCAGTTATCTTTTTCCTTTTTGGTGCTTATTACCTGGTCCTGGTAGCCTTATTGATAGGATGGAAAAGAGCTTCAGCCCCGCATGCAAGAGTCTCGAACCGCATAAATAGTAAGGAACTCATTTCGGTTGTGATCGCGGCACGCAATGAAGAGAATGTGATCAGATCACTGTTAGAGGATATTTCAAAACAAAGCCTACAAACCTTCGAGGTAATCGTTGTGGACGACCAGTCTGAGGATAAAACCTGTGCTTTAGTAGATGAGTACGTTAAAAATGACCATAGATTTTCATTCAAACGAAGCTCGGGTGCTGGTAAAAAACAGGCTTTAACGGAGGGAATACAAATCGCAAAAGGGTCAATTATTGTAACAACTGATGCCGATTGCCGTGTGCCCGAATATTGGTTGGAGAGGCTGAGTGAACACTTTTTAGAGGACGGTGTCAAAATGGTTTTCGGAGGTGTCAGGATGAAATCCTTTTCACTGTTTTCGCAGCTACAGGCACTGGAGTTTCTAAGTCTGATCGGTTCAGGTGCTGCAATGGCTGGACTTGGCTCACCTGTAATGTGCAACGGAGCAAACCTGGCTTTTCGTAAAATTACTTTTACGGAGTTAGCCGGATACGAAGGTAATCTTCATATCCCTTCCGGTGACGATGAATTCCTGATGAGAAAAATTCTGAACCGTTATCCCCATGGAGTACGGTTTGCCTCAGACCAAGGAAGCATCGTAACAACCGAAGCAAACAATAATTTACATGCGTTTATAAATCAGCGTATCCGTTGGGCAGGAAAGTGGAAGGCTAATGAGTCTGTTCCAAGTATGGTCCTTGCTTTCTTCATATTGTCCGTCCAGCTTTGTATTGTGATTTTGCCACTGCTTGTCGTGCTCAGGGTCCTTGATTTCAGGGCGGCTGCTTCGCTGTGGTTTCTTAAAATTTGCCTGGAATTTATTTTCCTTCACAGCATCGCAAAGGTTTTAAATGTCGCCTGGCGTTGGTGGCCATTTCTTTTGTTGCAGTTTATTTATCCGTTTTATATCGTGTTGATTGGGTTGTTTTCAAACTTTCGCTCATTTAGCTGGAAAGGAAGAAAACTAAAGTCGCTCATGGTCAGTCGTTATTGAAGCAGCAAATTGACCTATACGTTAAAGGTTGTGCACAATTCGGTTTTCACATTAACTTTACCGGACAATGACAGAACAGACCCTCAAAGCCAAATTTGAAATTAAAGAACTCGAGCTCAATGCGTTGCTCGAAATCACGCAAGCGATTAATAACAATTTATCGGAAGAGTCTCTTTATAAGATCTACAATTTTACCCTGCGTTCAAATCTCAATATTCAAAAACTCGCCTTGTTTGTGTTGGATGAGGAGTGGAGCTGTAAAGTGAGCTTCGGCACAAAAAAACATTTTCTTAAAGCCAATCTTCTGCCTGCATTTAAAACGATCCAGGACATCACACATCTGAAAGAATTCGACGAATGTGACTTTACGGTTTTTGATATTATCGTCCCTGTAACACATAAGAGTACCACCCTTGCATTGGTTTTTGTCGGAGGACTGGAAAAGGATGATCCCCGTTACCAAAATGAAGATGGTATAAAATTCATTCAGGCACTCAGTAACATTATTATTGTTGCTATTGAAAACAAAAAGCTGGTCAGGAAACAACTGGATCAGGAATCATTCCGGAAGGAACTCGAAATTGCCAGCGATGTTCAGCAGTTTCTTTTTCCAAGCAAACTACCAAATACAGACCTGCTGAAAATTGAAGCCAGCTATTTGCCTCACGATATGGTTGGAGGGGATTATTACGATTACATCCCTATTAACAAGAATCAGTTTCTGATTTGTGTGGCGGATGTAAGTGGGAAAGGTATCCCGGCAGCTCTTATGATGTCCAATTTTCAGGCATCTCTACGAACACTACTAAGACAAACACCGAACCTTACGGATATTATTGAAGCATTAAATTTTCAGGTATTGGAGAATACAAAAGGGGAGAAGTTTATCACCTTTTTTGCAGCCATTTATGATATACGGTTGAAAACCATGGTATATGTAAACGCCGGTCATAATCCTCCGATTTTAATTGATAAAAAGAATGGACTTCGTTTGCTCGAAGAAGGGGCAACCGA
>JBGTMS010000170.1:0-6603 GCA_041743425.1 Zeaxanthinibacter sp.
GTGGCAATTCTCCAATCAGGGGCTCCAACAATTCGTAAGCCCCCTGGCTGCCCTGAATAAACTGTTGTTTGATTGCGGGTTCGTCCCTTTTTCGGCGGCCAATTTCGAGTGCGGCAGCGATACACGCAGCTTTTGCCGCTCCTATCCCTTTGAACTGACAGAGTTGGGTGATTGAAAGTCTGCCCAACTCATTGAGGTTGTGATGTACGGAACCCAGGATCCTTTTGGCCAGCGCCAGGGCGCTTTCATTCGCACTGCCCGAACCTATCAATATCGCAATCAATTCGGCATCCGACAATGTCAATCGCCCTTTTTCCAGTAACTTTTCACGAGGTTTATCATCCTCTGCCCAATGCTTCATTGAAAAGCGGGCCGATTTGTGTTTCATGCGGGGAAAGATTGGAACGGCAAGGAGTTATAGCCATCACAGATAATCTGACATGTATATAAATTTTGTATCGTATCAATGACTATTTTTAAGTATGAAATCCATTTTTGACGAAGCCACTTACACGGATCTTCTCGTACGAATTGACAGACTACAGCCAACATCTGAAAGACTTTGGGGTGTGATGGATCCTGCTCAGATGCTTAACCACTGTACCCATCCCCTGGCCGTTGGACTCGGCAGGGAGACCTTAAAAAGACCAAACCTGATTATGCGCATTCTTCTGAGTACCTTTAAAAAATCACTGTACAATGATACCCCCTGGAAACGTAATATGCCTACAGTGAAACAGTATAAGGTAATTTTGGAAAAGGATTTTAACAACGAGAAAAAAGCACTGCTGGAGTTACTGAAGGATTTTCATAAAACGCAAAGTGTTGATCAACTGATCGTTCATCCGGCCTTCGGACGTTTTACGCTGGAGCAATGGGGGCAGTTGCAGTATAAGCATTTGAACCACCACCTTACCCAATTCGGATGTTAGGCTACAATAATGCGGCTCAGGCCTACCCTATTCAGGGGTTATAAATTGCTTTGAGCGCGTCAAAATCGACCCCTCCGTAATCGCCTGAACTCATAAGCAGTAGTACGGAATGGGAAAGATCCTGTTGAAAGAGGAATTCACGGAAATTAACAGCGTTGGTGAAAATGACCAGATCTGTCCTTTGAAATGCCCGCTCAATTTGTTCTGAGCTAATATGACCCAGGCGCTTGATCTTTACTGCTTCAGGAGAATAAAAAACAATAGCCAGATCAGCCGGATCCAGACTGCCCTGATATTCTTTTAAAAATTCGGCGTTCAGGCTACTGTAAGTATGCAATTCCAGGCAGACGATCAACCTCTTGTCCGGATATTGTTCACGTGCCGCGCTGGTGGCAGCCGCCACCTTACTTGGTGAATGCGCAAAATCCTTATACGCGATCCCCCGCGCATTGCCGGCGATCCTCTCCAGTCGTTTGGAAGCCCCTTTAAAACTCGGGATGGCCTCATAGAAATCTTCCTGGTCAATTCCCATGTGTTGGCAAATCCATTTGGCTCCTGCGAGATTACTGAGGTTATGTTTTCCAAAGATCCCGACAGGCATGGGCCCCTCCGGAGTGCTGAGCAGGGTTTGTCCTTCCACTACGGAATAGGCCGGGGTGCTGTAAGGTATTTTACGAATGGTGTTCCGGGAGTTTTGCACCAGGGTGGTTACTTCAGAATCTTCCTCATTGTACGTGATACTGCCGCCACTGACAATAGCATCAATGAATATCCTGAACTGCTCCACATAGTTCTCAAAAGTCGTGAAGACGTTGATATGATCCCATGCAATACCACTCAGAAGGGCAATATTCGGCTGATATAAATGAAATTTAGGCCTCCTGTCTACCGGCGAAGACAGGTATTCATCCCCTTCAAGTACCATAAAGTCATTTTCTTCGGTCAGATGTACCATCCTGTCAAACCCTTCAAGTTGCGCACCAACCATATAGTCCACCTCCTTCCCATGATATTTTAATACATGCAATATCATGGAGGTAATAGTTGTTTTCCCGTGACTACCCCCGATCACCACTCTCGTTTTGCTTTTGGATTGCTCATATAGAAACTCGGGATACGAATAAATCGGGATTTTTGTTTCTTGCGCCCGGATCAACTCCGGATTATCCGGTTTGGCGTGCATTCCAAGAATGATAGCATCAAGACCGGCGTTGATTTTTTCGGGAAACCAGCCCGATGCTTCTGGTAGCAATCCCTTTTCAGCCAACCGGCTTTTTGATGGCTCAAAAATGACATCATCACTCCCGGTAATTACGTAGCCCTTATGGTGCAGGGCAAGAGCAAGATTATGCATGGCGCTTCCGCCGATGGCAATAAAATGTATATGCATGCAATCTTAAATTATATGGCAAAGATAGGAATTGCAATGTGCTTCCCAAACCCGTCCAGTAACTCCGGATTCTTTTTATCTTCGCAGTAAGTGGTTGGAGATCCAATTGGCAAGTATTAGTAACCGTTAACCCTCGTTTCAGTTCAAAAACCAGTTGTCAGGTATGAGGGGCTGATATAATATAGAGAAACCATAATGTTATGGACATAAAGCTATCAGAAGTACCGGTAAAAGAATTTATACCCGGATATCACGGCAGAATGATCCATACTGATTCCATGACCCTTGCATTCTGGGAAGTGGAACCCGGGGCTGTGGTTCCGGAACATGCGCACACTAATGAACAGATTATGCAGATCCTGGAGGGTCGTTTTGAACTGACACTTGACGGTATTCCGAAAGTGTATGAGCCGGGGGAGCTTGCCGTGATTCCGTCCGGAATAAAACATGGTGGAAAAGCGCTTACTGCCTGCAGGATCCTGGATGTTTTTAGCCCGGTTAGGGAGGCCTACAGATAATCATTATTTATAAATACTGAATTCATGCATATCAACCTTGTTGGGAAAAAGGCACTCGTAGGTGGTGCAAGCGGGGGGATTGGTAAAGCTGTTGCTGTTCAGCTGGCCTCCAGCGGCGCCACTGTTACCCTAATGTCCCGAACCCGCGAGAAATTAGAACAAGCCTTATCTGAATTAGACACAGGTGATGGTCAGACTCATGATTATCTGGTGGTGGATTTCAATGACTTTCAAGGTTATAAAAAAATAATAGAAGATTATTTCGCAAAAACAGAAGTGGATATCCTGGTGAACAATACCCATGGGCCCAAGGCCGGAAGCAGCCTGGAGCTACAGGTGGATGACTATCAGGTTGCGTTTGACCTGCTTTTTAAATCCGTAGTCCATACCACCCATTTAGCCATTGAACATATGCGCCGTAAAGGATGGGGCCGGATCGTAAATGTCGCCTCAATTTCAGTACGTGAGCCCCTCTCCTATTTAGCCCTTTCCAACAGCATCCGCGCAGCAGTAGTTACCTGGGCTAAATCGCTTGCCACCGACCTGGCTGCGGACCACATCACTGTAAACAGTATTTTAACCGGTTATTTTGATACGGAACGCATCCATGATCTGAACGAAAAAAAGGCGGCACAGCTTCAGATCCCAGTATCGGAAGTACAAAGTAAAATGGCTTCCGGAGTTCCGGTCAAACGGATCGGACAGCCGAAAGAATATGGCTACCTGGTGGCATTTCTGGTTTCGGAAAAAGCGAGTTATATTACCGGTACTGCCATACCCCTTGACGGGGGCCTGCTTCGTTCTCTCTGACCTCCGCCACGTGACTTATGACGTCTGACATTTTTTTGGCATCCTATTTGACTTGTAATACCTGCCTTAACCTCAGCCAGATGAACCATTCCCTCATTCATCCTTGTATTAGAGCTAAGGAGCGTTGAATTTTGTTACTAATTTTATTCTTATGAAGCGATTATCCGTGATGTTCATCATGATTCTTTTTAGCCAATCGATGTTTTCTCAGGAGGACAAGGCTTACGCGACCCTTTGGAAGGAAGTTGAAAAACTGGAAAAGGAAGAGCTTACCTCCACCGCAGCCAGTCTGGTACAAAAAATCTCGGATAAGGCAAGAGAAGAAAATAATTCCTCTCAACTGATCAAAGCTTTGTTATATACGTCAAAATATGACCTGACTTTAGAAGAGGATGCCCACTTAAAAGTGGTGAATGATTTCAGAAAGGAGATAGCCGGGGCTCCATTTCCGGTTAAAAATGTTCTGGAAGGCTACCTGGCTCACCTTTACTGGCAGTATTACCAGGGGAACCGATATCGCATTTTTGACAGGACACAAAGTACCGTCTCAACGGACAGCACTGATTTCAGAACCTGGGACATTCAGACACTCTTCGAAAATATAAACCAACACTTTGAAAACTCACTTCTCGCGCAGGATGCGCTGCAGAAAGTAACCGTATCAGACTTTGAATCCCTTATACACAGGAACACGGATGTCCGGAAGTACAGGCCTACGCTTTTTGATCTTCTCGCACATACCGCTCTGGAATTTTATACTTCCGGCGAAAACAGTATTACCCAACCTACAGTGGTTTTTGAAATTTCCGACCCCGAGATCCTGTGTGAGGCGAACGCCTTTATTACGTATGAATTATCCACCGATGATGGTACTTCCCTACAGTTCAGAGCGTTGGCCCTGTACCAGGAACTATTGAAATTTCATCAGCAGGACAAGTCTCCGGAGGCCTTTGTGGAGAATGACATTGAAAGGCTTCAATTCATTTATAACAACGCTGTTTTTTCCGGTAAAGAGGAGCGCTATACCGAAATCCTTAAAAGTTCCGCTTCTCAATATTCGGATCATGAAGTTTCTGCTTTGTATCAATTTGAATTGGCGCTGCACTATGACCGCCTGGCAGAGGAATATCAGCCTGTAACAAATGTTATGCACCAGGGAAAGCGAAAGGAGGCGCTGGCTATTTGCGATTCCGTTATTACCAGCTACCCGCGCAGCCGGGGAGAAAACAACTGCAAGGCGCTTAAATCGCGCATAGTCGCTCCTCATATGCAGTTGACAGTAGAATCATATATTCCTCTGAACCAACCCTCCAAACTATTAGTAGGATATAAAAACCTGGATCAGATTCTTCTGAAAACCTACCGGATTTCACCTATAGAGCGCACCAAAATAGAGGGCTCGTATCCGCCCGGCAACCAACTGGCTTTTATTAAGACCCTCGAGGTCTCGAAATCATGGGAAGCCACACTGAAGAACGAAAAGGATTACCAGCAACATAGCACAGAAATACTATTGCCCTCTATGGAAAATGGGCTTTATGTGATCTTGGCTGAAACAAAAAGCGGATCCGGCTCATTTGCAACAGGATTTACACAAGTGACAGATATGGCTCTGCTTGAGTCCCGCTCCGAAGAATCCCATACTTTCCAGGCAATAGACCGTGACAACGGCCGTGCCATTTCCAATGCAAGACTCGAACTGAATTATGAACAGGATTATAGCGGGGACAGCAAGCAGCAAACCTATACCACCGATACTCTCGGGATGGTGAATGTTCCGTTGTCAGCTTCGGGCATGACCAATATCCGGACTAAACTGACCAAGGGAAATGAAACCGCACACTTCGGCACCTATTATATAGGTGCCAAAAATCAAAATACGGCTACACCTGAATCTAATTATACGGCCTGGTTGTTTACAGACCGCAGCATTTACAGACCCGGCCAGCCATTATATTTTAAAGGAATTGTGGTGGTCTCCGGCAAGGAAGAAACCAGGACGGCAGTTAACACGCCTGTGTCGATCACGTTGTTTGATGCTAACGGACAAAAGGTCGTGGATCAATCGTTTGACACCAATGAATACGGTTCTTTCAACGGGCAGTTTACCGTTCCGGAAAACGGGCTGACCGGAGTGTATAACCTTAGTGCGACCTCTTCCGCCATAGCCCTCTCAGGCAACACTGACATTTCAGTGGAGGAATACAAAAGGCCTGCATTTCAGACCTCATTTAATCCCATTCTCAATGAGTATGGAGTTGGGGATTCCATAGCCCTTTCAGGCACAGCCCAGGGATATGCCGGTTCTCCTGTCAGCAATAGTAAGGTCACTTACCGTGTGCGCCGGATGGTTTATTTTCCCCCTTGGTATTACTGGAGCCGCCCTTATTTTGAAGGACAGTCTCAGGAAATAGCCCATGGAACCACCAGCACTGATGCAACTGGTAATTATAAGATCGAATTTAAAGCCATCCCTGATCACACTTTGAATCCCAAGGATCTGCCTGTCTTCAATTATGAGGTATCCGCAGATGTGACGGATATCAATGGTGAAACCCGAAGTACCACTATTACTGTTCGTATCGGTTATCATTCCCTGATCGGATCGATCACGGTGCCAGCCGAGCTTGATAAAAACCAACCCGGTCATACATTGAACATTCGAACTACCAATTTAAATGACCAGCCGGTTGCGGCTAAAGGAAATCTCCGAATTTTTAAACTTATCGCTCCTGACAATATCCTGAGAAATCGGCCGTGGCCAGCTCCTGATTATAAGACTTTTTCAAGGGAGAAATTCAAAGAATTATTTCCGCATGAGGCATTCGGAAACGAGGCAGATCCTCTCCAATGGGATCGGGGAAAGCTTGTATGGGAACAACCTTTTGATATGGCAGGGGAGGCAGAATTGACATTGGGTAATATAAAGGAATGGGCCTCCGGAAGGTATCTG
>JBGTMS010000171.1:0-19784 GCA_041743425.1 Zeaxanthinibacter sp.
GGAGATTTGCACGTTGATGAGCATCATACCATTGAGGATACAGGAATAGCCCTGGGAGAAGCATTTAATAAAGCGCTTGGCAATAAACTTGGAATAGAAAGGTATGGATTTTGTCTTCCCATGGACGATTGCCTGGCCCAGGTGGCCATCGACTTCGGAGGTCGTAACTGGTTGGTATGGGAAGCAGCGTTTAAAAGAGAGAAAATAGGGGATATGCCCACAGAAATGTTTTACCACTTTTTTAAATCCTTCTCAGACGGAGCCCGTGCTAATGTGCATATCCGCGCTGAGGGCATTAACGAGCACCACAAGATAGAATCGATTTTCAAAGCTTTTGCCAAAGCAATAAAAATGGCCGTTAAAAGGGACTTGGATAAACTGATTCTACCCACCACCAAAGGCCTTCTGTAACTGGTATAGTTTATTGTGAAATACAAATAGAAATAATGAAAATTGTCATAATAAATTATGGTGCTGGTAATATTCAGAGCATCAAATTCGCCGTTCAGCGACTGGGCTTTGAGGCCAGTCTAAGCAGGGACCCTGATGTGATACGTCGGGCTGACAAGGTGATATTTCCCGGGGTCGGAGAGGCCAGTAGTGCTATGAAAAAGTTAGTCGAAAGTGGACTGGACCAACTGATTCCTGGGCTCAGGCAACCTGTATTGGGAATTTGTCTGGGGATGCAACTCATGTGCAACTATTCAGAAGAGGGAGATACCGCCGGGCTTGGAATTTTTGATGTGGACGTCGTAAAGTTCCGGAGTGGCCTAAAAGTACCGCAGATTGGGTGGAATCAGGTTACCGATCTCCGCTCAAAATTATTTTCCGGGATTCCTGAAGGCGCCTATATGTACCTGGTCAATAGTTTTTATGCGAAGCTCTGTCCGGCTACCATTGCCACATCTGAATATGGCGTGCCATTCAGCGCTGCCCTGGGGAAAGATAATTTTTATGGCACTCAGTTCCATCCTGAGAAAAGCGCCTCTCACGGGGCCAGAATTGTACAGAATTTTATCGAATACCTTTAAATAATGAAAATTTACATTTCCAGTGATAGTAACCAATTGGATGTCGTAATGATCCACTCCTATCTATCCAATACTTCCTATTGGGCCAAAGGCAGAACCAGGGCAGAAGTTGAAAATTCTATAAAGAATTCCCTTTGCTTTGGGATGTTTAAAACTGACGGCCAACAAATTGGTTTTGGCAGGGCGGTTACAGATGGAACTATTTTCGCATACCTGATGGATATCTTTATTCTGGAGGACTTCAGATATAGGGGATTCGGTAAGCTGCTTATTAATCACATCCTGAATCACGAGACGATCCGCAACCTCAAAACTGTGGCATTAAAAACCAAAGACGCCCATAAGTTTTATCAGAGTAACGGCTTTGAAATAATAGGAAATTCACCCTTTTGGATGACAAGAGATAAACAGGAAATAGAATAGAAAGGGAATGAGGATCATACCGGCAATTGATATTATCGAAGGAAAGTGTGTGCGCCTCACAGGAGGTGATTATGCACAGATGAAAGTGTACAATGAAGATCCTTTGGAAGTGGCCAAGAATTTTGAGGCACATGGAATTCAGTATCTTCACCTTGTCGATCTGGATGGGGCGAAGGCCGATCACATCGTAAATCATAAAGTCCTTTACAGGATTGCCACGAAAACGAATCTGAAAATAGATTTCGGAGGAGGTCTCAAAAAAAACGCCGATCTCAAACTGGCCTTTGAATGCGGTGCACAGCAAATCACGGGTGGCAGTATCGCGGTTCGGGATCCGGAAATCTTTCGGGAATGGCTGACGGAATATGGTCCGGATAAAATCATCCTTGGTGCGGACGCACGCGATGAATCAGTAGCGGTTTCCGGCTGGACGCAGGACTCAGGAAGGCCATTGATTCCTTTCATTAATGAATATCTGAATACAGGCGTATCCTACGTGATATGTACTGATATAAGCAAAGACGGAATGCTCTCCGGCCCGGCCATCGACCTTTATAAAAAGATCCTCAAAACTACTATGGTCTCCAAGCCACCGGTCAAAAGTGGCACTTTAGAAGAAATGAAATGGAAAGGGTTAAAGCTTATCGCGAGCGGAGGCATTTCAGAGATAGAAGAGTTGGGGGTGCTGGAGGAAATAGGATGTGAGGGGGTGATCATAGGAAAGGCTATTTATGAAGGGAGAATTGGTCTCAAAGCCCTGGAATCATTAGTAATTAAAAAAAGGAACTAATGGATACTTTTGAAAGCGAATTCAAGTCACACGCTATCGCACGGATGAAAGAGAATTCAATCAAAATTAATAAATGCTTAAAACTTTTGCCGGAAAAGGAATTGTGGTTGAGACCTAACTCCGTTTCCAACAGTGTGGGGAATATACTGATACACCTTTGTGGAAATATAAGCCAATATATCCTTTCCTCCCTTGGAGAAACCAAGGATACAAGACTTAGATCTGAAGAGTTTACGATCAGGGAGGGTTTTTTAAAACAGGAATTGGAAGACAGGTTGCAGGCAACGGTTTCAAGGGCCATCAGGATCATTGACGATTGTTCCGGAAAGCAATTGATGAAAGTAAGAAAAGTACAGGGATTTCAGTATTCAGGACTAGGTATCATTCTTCATGTGGTAGAACACTATTCTTACCATACCGGACAGATTGCCTTTTGGGTGAAATTGAGGGCGGAACAGGATCTCGAATTGTATCAGGGTATCAACCTGAACCGGCTGAATGATTCAGATTAAAACTTACGATAATGACACCAGATAAGCGAGAGAACTTAAAGCCCCGGGAATGCCTGGACAAGCAATCTCCTGAAAAATTCATTTTAAAATTCTCATTGACGGGATGTTGACAAAAAGGATCGTTCCCTGCTTGGATATAAAGGATGGCCGCACCGTCAAAGGGGTGCGATTTGAGGCTCTAAGAGATGCCGGGGATCCTGTGGCCCTCGCGGAACTTTATGCCCAGGAGGGCGCTGACGAATTGGTTTTCCTCGATATTTCTGCGACCGAAGAAAGAAGGAAAACACTGGCAGCATTGGTACGCAGGGTTGCAGAAAAGGTCAATATTCCTTTTACGGTTGGGGGAGGTATTGCATCCGTAGAAGATGTGGATATTCTTTTACAGAACGGGGCGGATAAAGTGTCTATAAATTCGGCCGCTGTAAAGGATCCGTACTTAATTGACCGGCTGGCAGCAAAATTTGGATCCCAATGCATCGTGGTTGCTATTGATGCCAAATGTCAGGACAGTAACTGGAAGGTTCATCTGGTAGGCGGAAAAGTTCCAACGAAACTGAACCTCTTTGACTGGGCTCTGGAAGTTGAGAAACGGGGGGCAGGGGAAGTGCTGTTTACTTCCATGGACCATGACGGGACGAAAGGCGGATTTGCCAATAGTGAACTCGGCGTATTATCCGGTACTCTCAGGATTCCGATAATCGCCTCGGGAGGTGCGGGGGAGATAAAACACTTTGTGGATGTATTTACCCTTGGCGCAGCGGATGCCGCCCTTGCTGCAAGCGTTTTTCATTTTAAGGAGATCAGTATCGCAACGTTGAAAGCGGCGCTGCGGTCTAATAAGATCCCTGTAAGGATTTAAACCTGAATGGGTGTGAGAAATAAAGCCATCGATTCAAATTCTTAAAAATCTAGTGTCATGATTTCGGATATGGAAGTAAATTATAATAAAAACGAAGACGGACTGGTTCCTGCGATCATACAGGACGCAGAAACAAGGACCGTGCTGATGCTGGGATATATGAACCGGGAGGCACTTGAAGCAACCATGAATTCCGGAAAGATCACCTTTTTTAGTCGATCAAAACAAAGACTATGGACAAAAGGGGAGGAAAGCGGCAACTATTTGCATTTGGTATCTGGCCGTATCGACTGCGACAATGACACCCTGCTTTTTGAGGTGCATCCGGAAGGCCCCGTTTGTCATACAGGAGCAGAGACCTGCTGGAAGGTTAAAAATACCCCTGGTTTTGGTTTCCTTACCCAACTGGAAGACATAATTTCAGAAAGGAAAAACGCGGCAAAGGAAAACAAGAAGGAGGGGGATAAGAAGAGTTATGTTTCTGAGCTTTTCAGCGCAGGAATCAATAAAATAGCACAGAAGGTCGGGGAGGAGGCCGTAGAAGTGGTTATAGAGGCTAAAGACAATAATGATGAGTTATTTGTGAATGAAGCGGCTGATCTTCTCTTTCATTATCTTATCCTTTTACAGGCAAAAGGCAAAACGCTGGCAGATATTGAAAAGATTCTCAAGGCTCGTCATTAAGCCAAATCGTTAAGAAATCTTAAATTGATTGGGGCTGTTTGCGAATTGTATTATTTTTGCAAGATGGCCATGATGATTAGAAAAGGGTTCCGATTCTCCAAATATGAGGCACCTGATCTCTCTCCTTTTGACAAACTCTTTGATATTTTCCAGGAACTTATCACCCATACCTCCGGGGATGTCGATGAGGCATTGGATTGGTTGCGAGAACTCGATAAGGAATACGGACTTACGGATGAACACTATACTATAGACGACTTTATTGAGGATCTTAAGGCCAAGGGATATTTAAGGGAGGAATTCAAGGATGGAGGAGGTGATGGCAAAGACAAGAAAGAGGATGGTAAGGGCGGTCTGTCGATCACGGCCAAAATGGAAAGGATCATACGACAGCGGGCCCTTGATCAGATTTTTGGTAAAATCAAAAGGAATGGTGCCGGAAATCATAATACAGGGAAGTCAGGCCAGGGAGATGAACATACCGGGGAATTGCGTGAATACAGATTTGGGGACAGGATAGAACACATCTCTATGACTGAAAGTCTTAAGAATGCCCAGGTAAATCATGGACTTGGCAATTTTGTCCTGGATGAAAACGATCTGGTTGTCGAGGATACCCAGTACAAGGCACAGATGAGCACAATTTTGATGATTGACATCAGCCATAGCATGATTTTGTATGGTGAGGACAGGATCACACCTGCAAAAAAAGTCGCGATGGCCCTGGCGGAACTTATAACTACAAGATATCCGAAAGATACCCTTGAGATTCTCGTTTTTGGCAATGACGCCTGGCCCATCCCGATTAAGGATCTTCCCTACCTGAAAGTAGGTCCATACCATACCAATACAGTTGCTGGATTGCAGTTGGCCATGGATATGTTGCGCAGGAAACGCAATACCAATAAGCAGATATTTATGATTACTGATGGTAAACCCAGTTGTCTGCGAATGCCAGATGGTACGTATTACAAGAATAGTGTAGGTCTCGACGACTACATTGTTGAAAAATGTTATAATATGGCAAGGGTGGCGAGAAAATTACATATCCCTATTACCACTTTCATGATTGCTCAGGATCCTTATCTTATGCAGTTTATACGTCACTTTACTGAAGCAAACAAGGGCAAGGCCTTTTTTACAGGCCTGGATGGTTTGGGCGAAATGATTTTCGAAGATTATGAACAGAACCGCAGGAAACGCCTTCAATAGTGGGTGGAAGCCGTGTAGTCAAAACCATGGAGCTTACTAAACCCCATGTTTTTCAAAATAACAAGAATGAAATTAAATCATAAGGAAATCAGCAGACTGGGCCAGCTGAAAAATGCAGGCTACAAGACAAAGAGTATTAAGGATGAATTACGGAACAATCTGATTGCCCGTATAAAAAAAGGGGATAGTTCCTTCCCCGGGGTTTGGGGATATGAAAATTCGGTCATTCCCGAACTGGAGCGGGCCATCCTGTCCAGACACAATATCAATTTGCTGGGCCTTCGGGGTCAGGCAAAAACACGATTGGCCAGGCTTATGACACAACTCCTTGACGAATGGATTCCCGTTGTGGAAGGATCAGAGATCAATGATGATCCTTTAAATCCTATTTCGCGATATGCAAAAGAAAGTATCGAAAATCAGGGGGACCAGACGCCAATAGCCTGGTTGCACAGGGATGAACGGTTCTATGAAAAACTCGCCACACCGGATGTTACGGTTGCTGATCTTATCGGGGATATTGACCCTATTAAGGCTGCAAATCTGAAGCTCTCATATGCCGATGACAGAATCCTCCATTTTGGGATGATTCCCAGAGCCAATCGCTGCATTTTCGTAATCAATGAACTTCCTGATCTGCAGGCAAGAATCCAGGTGTCACTTTTTAACATCCTTGAGGAAGGAGATATTCAAATCAGGGGATTCAAACTACGTCTTCCCCTGGACCTGCAATTCGTTTTTACTGCAAATCCGGAGGATTATACAAACCGCGGAAGTATTGTCACGCCACTGAAAGATCGTATCGGCTCTCAAATCCTCACACATTATCCTGAAGATATAGAGACGGCGCGAAAAATCACACAACAGGAATCACGCCTGGTTTCAGAGCAGCAAAATATGGTATATGTTCCTGAACTTGCCAGGGATTTGCTGGAACAAATAAGTTTTGAAGCCCGGAAAAGTGAGTATGTGGATGCAAAAAGTGGTGTCAGCGCCAGAACGAGTATTACCGGATTTGAAAATCTTTTAAGTACTGCCGAGCGTCGTGCCCTTAAGATAAAGGAAGAACATACCACTGTTAGACTCAGTGATTTTGCGGGTGTTATCCCGGCCATTACAGGTAAAATCGAATTGGTTTACGAAGGGGAGCAGGAAGGCGCAGGAAGTGTCGCTGAATTGCTCATTGAGGATGCTGTAAAGACCCTGTTTCCGATATATTTTCCAAAGATCAACAAGCTGGAGCATAAGGACGCCGAAACGCCCTATGACGAATTATTACATTGGTTTTTTGAGGGGAATGGTTTTGAATTGCCGGATGAAATTACAGACGAGGAATACCACAGACAGTTGGACGAAATTCTTCCTTTGACCGAATTGATCAAAGAGTACCAGCCTGATGTCAAGATGGAAGATCGTTATTTTTTATATGAATTTTTGTTATGGGGTCTGGTTTCTCATAAAAAACTGAGCAAAAACCGATTCACTGAAGGCTATCAGTTTAAGGATCTTTATGGCAGTTTTATCAGTGGTTTATAGCCTCTGCATTTAGTTATACAAACTCTCTTACAATAACAGCTTAAAGCGGTTATAAAAGTTGCTTTCAAAATTAAAAACCCCGGAAACATCCGGGGTTTTTACTGCCATAACATAGTGGAATCCGGCTATTGCCAGGAATCAATATTTTCATTGATGTTGTCGAACTTATAATCTCCTATCATCTCTTTTCTGAACCTGAACGCCAGATATGTGCACAGTAAAAGTAGCAATTGTAAGGTCAGGATCATAAGGCCTATGGGAATAAAAGTTCCTGGTATTATATGACTTTCATAATCTGTGTAGGTTTTGAGAATGATTACAGTATCCAGGATCTTAAATAGATAGATCACCAAAATGGCATACATGGCAAACTCTAAATTTCTCATTTGTGGATCTGCACCTTCCTGTTCTTTGATTTTAAACCACATGACATAGAGATATAAAAAATGTATAATGGTGAGAAGAGGAAAAATATAATTATCCGGCTTCAGCAGGTAAAACTTATTGGAGTATAGACCATAAAAGTTAAATACAATGAGGATCAACAAAACACCAATAGAGGTGAGAAGACATTTGTTCCACGAAAATAATCGCATAATGAACTTCATATAAGTAGGTTTAAAGGCTTTGGGAAACCTTTTTCAATAAAGTTAAAACGATGCTCAATTCTTCTTTATTTTATTTAATTCGATGAAGCGTCGGTTAAGTTGGGTAAGTGTAATAAAATGATGTCTATCATCATATTTTATGGGGTATAAAATACAGCATCCTAAGGGTAAATTAGATACGTGGATCGACCAATGGTGTTAATTGGTGTGAATACGGCAATTGATCAGTCCGAATGATTAAATCGATGACTGCCTGAAAACGCCGTCTGACTAAGTGTATTTTAAACGGTCCAATTTCTTCGCTCCGCATATCTTGAATATAACAATAATGACAGGCCAATCAGTAGAACGAAAAGTGGCAGGACCAGACCCTGAAGAAGCCCGTACACCTCTGTTACATTGGTCATTAAAAATGCATGTCCCAGTTGTATCACTATTGCAATGAAGGACAAAAAGAATACCAAACTTGCCCATTTTTTCCGGAATACCAAAGCGATGCAACCCAGCAATCCACCCCAGGTGGCGATGGCAAAGGCCGCTGTCGCCCAGACAGGCGTACTTTCTGCGAGGTTCAACTGGTCTGCTGTCATCGCGGCCTTCATTTCATCTGTCATATAAACAGAACTAAGATAAGCCATAACACCGAAGAGGTTCCATATAAGTGCTAATACACTTAAAATCCAAAAGGATACCGGAGGTTTCACACCTGTTACTGTACTCATAATTGGTTGATTTATAAGGTTTATTACCTGACAAAGTACAAAAAAGTTTAAATTACCGGACAAATAAAGCTTTGCTTTAACGGGGGCATTCTTCAATGAAAATCATTCATACGCTTGCCGCCGGGCTATCTTCTCGCAAAATTGATGATGGCTGGTTATGCCCTCGATTTGTACAAAACCAGAAAACCGCGAACAATCTTAACATTCCTGCAAGAAATTGTGTACCATATCAGACCCCTGCAGTCCCACTTTTCGGACTCATTCTTCATCATTTCACATTTGTTAAACAGGGTCAGGACTTTTACTATCTTTAAATAAATCAGACAGCATGAGTTCCATGAAGGCAAAGACAAAATCCGGCCATAAAAAAGTACCAAGGATTGAAAACAAACTGGGAAAGGCCCCTGGCACTATAACGTATCGAGGAAACAGGGCTGGAACCAGCACCTCCATGACCTGTATACTATATAATGAGGAAGAATATCAAGAGAAGGAAATTAAGCGACCGGAAGAAATTTTGTCAACCCGGGATGGCAATGAAATATCCTGGATTAACGTCATTGGTATCAGTGATGAAACATATATCGGGAACCTTGGAAAGTTATTAAAATTGAACTCTTTGGTTACAGAAGATATCGTTAATACCTTTCAACGACCAAAGATCGATGAATATGAGGATTATATTTTTGCGGTATTTAGCATGCTCTACCTGGATGACGAGCAAAGACTTGTGACGGAGCATGTGGCACTTGTTCTTTTTCATAATACTGTGGTTGTCTTTCAGGAATTGGAACAGGATGTGTTTAATGGTATCAGGGAAAGGATAAAGAATAAGACAGGGCGTGTGAGAAGCAAGAAGGCTGATTATTTATTCTTTATTTTAATGGATGCCATCATTGATAATTATTACGTTATTCTTGAACATATCAGTGATAGGATTGAGACTTTAGAAGCCGAAGTATATGACCACCCAACGCCCGGAACCGCACGAAAAATACAGCAGTTAAAAAAGGATGTTCTCGGACTGCGCCGATGGATAGTTCCTGTCAGAGAGCTTGTAAACAGGTTGCTGGAATCTAACCATAAACTTATTGCGCCTGAAACCAAGTACTTTTTAAGAGATGCACTTGATCATACTACGGAGATCAACGAGAACCTGCAAATTTACAGAGAGATGGCAATGAGTCTTATGGAGATGTATATCAGTAATGTGAGCAACAAAATGAATGAAGTTATGAAAGTACTGACCATAATGGCGTCTATCTTTATTCCGCTGACCTTTATTGCTGGGATTTATGGGATGAATTTTGATAATATGCCCGAACTGCATTGGAAAAACGGCTACTTTATGATTCTGGGCTTTATGCTGTTGATATTTGTTGTAATGCTTATCTTCTTTAAAAAGAAGCGTTGGTTGTGAGGGTCCAGGCACGGGTGCAACCTCAAAGAACCATTCATGGACCACAGGGAGTACGGTTGTCCTGGCATACGTTTTGAGACCGTGCAATACCAGGTATAATTTTTAAGGCAAGGAAAATATCGAAAAAGTAGTCAAAAATTCAATTTTTTGTGGTAACTATACTACAGGATTAATTCAAAGTATTATGAAAAAATGTAACTTCCTTTCCGTGCTGCTAACCTTGCTCTTTATAACCGCTGCGTCCTCTCAGGACACAGGAATTCAGGCTTCCGGTTCATCCGGTGGCGGAGATCAGTTGGGTACTGAGACGACCGAAAAGACCTATACCATCCATGCGGGAGGAAAGGTGATCAGGAATTCAGTAAAAATTACCACCACAATTTCCCAGGACATTATGTTTGAAGAGGAAGACGAGAACAAGGTGGAGCAGGACCAGATTAAAACCCCCAAAAAAATTACCAAAACGGTGCTTATTGACAATGATGCTGATGATGATTATGATGAAAAAATCGTATTTAGCTATTTCGCCGATTCCGATTCGGATTTCACGCTGGTAAGCAATGATGATGAATTACTAGTAGGGGTCAATGATGGCGATCAGTTAAATATTGTGGCCTCCGAACGGATAACCCTCAGTAGCCTCAAAAGTAACAGGGAAGCCTATATTTTCACCAATAAGCAGGGTAAAGAGGTGCAATTTTATATAGAGGATTATGAGACGCTTAAATGATACATTTGTGAAAGCGCGACCAATAATTATTCAAGAGCACATCGCTGACGGTAATAGGTTGATCACAGACAATCCATCCTGAAAAGGATTCCTGAGGTCTTAAAATAAATCAGAGGAAAGATAGCGATCTCCACGATCGCAGACTATGGACACGATCACCCCATGATCAAGGGTATCAATAAGCTTTAATGCAGCCGCTGCAGCGCCACCACTGCTCATTCCCCCAAAGATACCTTCTTCGGAGGCTAATTTTCTTGCCATAATTGTGGCTTCATTTTCAGTTACTTCAATAATCTGATCTACTTTTTTAGGATTGAAAATGGTGGGAAGGTAAGCTACCGGCCATTTACGGATACCGGGAATGCTGGAGTCATCATCCGGCTGAACCCCGACAATCTGAATATCCGCTCGTTGCTCCTTCAGAAAAGTGGAGGTACCCATAATCGTACCAGTCGTACCCATAGAGGACACAAAATGGGTAATACTTCCTGAGGTATCCCGCCAGATTTCCGGACCTGTCGTTTTGTAATGAGCCTGCCAGTTGTCATCATTCCCAAACTGGTTGAGCATGGTGTAACCCTCATTTTCCACCTTTGCTTCAGCATAGTCCCTTGCTCCTTCTATGCCCTCATCGGCAGGCGTCAGGATGACAGTTGCACCATAAGCACGCATCGTCTGTACCCGCTCCCTCGTGGCATTCTCAGGCATTATGAGTTCTATCTTTAACTTATATATTCCAGCAATCATGGCAAGCGCTATTCCTGTATTCCCGCTGGTAGCTTCAATCAGTTTTGAATCAGATGAAATACTTCCCCGTTCGAGCCCGCTTTTGATCATATTCAAGGCCGCCCTGTCCTTTACGCTTCCGCCGGGATTCTGACCTTCAAGCTTAAAAAAAAGGCGGATGTATTTTCGGGTATTAAGTACTTTACTCTCAACTAGTGGGGTATTCCCGATGAGAGAGACGAGACTATGAGACATGCGATTGCGTCTTGATTTTTATTTCAGGGCTATGAAACACTTTAGAATTTGGGGGCACCGATGTGGTGAGCCACGCATTGCCGCCAATAATCGAATTTTCACCTATGACGGTATCACCTCCAAGGATGGTCGCGTTTGCATATATAGTGACGTTGTCTTCTATAGTTGGATGGCGTTTGGTTTTTTGAAGGTTCTTGGCGACATATAGAGCACCAAGAGTGACACCCTGGTATATTTTTACATTGTTCCTGATTACCGCTGTCTCACCTATGACCACGCCTGTGGCATGGTCTATAAAAAAAGCATCTCCTATAGTGGCTCCCGGATTGATATCCACTCCTGTTTGCCGATGCGCATATTCAGTCATTAGCCTAGGTACCATCGGAAATCCTTTAATATACAATTCATGGGCAAGCCGGTAAATGGCTATGGCATAAAAGCCTGGATAAGCCATATATACCTCCTCAATAGATAGTGAAGCGGGGTCGCAACTCGCGATGGCTTCTGCGTCAAGATTCAATTTTTCAATTACTTTTGGCAATTGTGCAACGTAGCCTTCCCATATCTGCCCGCAGATCTTATCGACATCCCAACAGGCAAGATCCACAAGAGAAGCAAACTGTGATTCGAGTGACTCAAGACTTTCTGCCACCGGGGTTTCGATATCAAAGAGTGTTAAAAACAATAAGTCGGTGAATTCCTCGGTCTGTTCTTTAATGCGGTACCTTAAATTCGGTTGCTTTTTGTTATCAATGATCTTTTGTATGATCTTGGATCGATCCATAAACCAGGGAATTAGATGCTAAAATTAAGTATTTAATGCATAGTCAACATTTCAAAACGTTAAGTTTGGCTTAAAATTATATACCCAGACAAATGCGAATATGCCTCTGGCTGATAGGGGTTTACTATTAAAAAATTTATAGTTGGGCGCAGGATTCAGTAGGGGGTCCTTGTCAGAATGACTGAACTTTTCGGGGAAGCTATATAATTCACCTGATGCGGAAATAAACGCAAACCTTTATGACAATTAACTTCCGGCACAGGTTAAAAAAGGATGGCGTACTGCGAATACCGGTGTTTTTGACTTAAGTAAATAGTAATGTGCTTAGACGGAACCTTTTTTAAATGCTCGCCTCAGCTCCTAATAGTTGCAACTGATCCTTAAGGCGTTCGATGACCATCTGCATCATACGTTTATTAAGGGAAGAGGAATTGCAGATATAGGCGGCATATTCCTCACACGTAAATTGTCCTATGATGATTCCCTTCATGGAATTTCTTAATTTGATATCTTTTTGGATGGCATTCTCAATATAGAGCAAACGTTTAGCGGAGGAATATTCCTCAAATACAGTTTTATGTTTTACTAGGTAATTCAGGAAAACTGCTAAAAGTAAATCGTTCTGGAATTTTATTACCGGTCGCAAAGTAGCATTTTGAAAACGCTCTTCACCGGTCATGTTGCTGTCAATACGGGCATTAAGAATTTCGGGGCGGAGGTTTAACAAACTTTGAGTCCTGTTAATCATCACGTTAGGTTTATTTAAATGTATGCAATTCGAATGTCCTTGTAAAAAGTCTTCGAATTAGTTTTGAACTGCCTTATGAACATCAGGGCTCACCTATGAAAACACCGGCATGTACATTTTTTGATTTCCTACCCATACAGGTATCACGGTCAGATGCCGTAAAGGTTCCCGTGATTGAGCCCTCATTTTCAGGAAAACCTGTACCTTTATATTCCAAAGAAGTTCATTATGCTGATGATAAAAGCGAATCTCCCCTTTGTCTTCGGTCTGGCCCTCGCCGTACTTCTACAAAGTTGCGGCAGGGAAAGAAAGAACAGTGATTCTCAGACCGATATGAATGTTACTTCCGGGGAAGAGTCGCCTGGTGAAGAGGACAAAGGAACAGCATATCAACCCATTCCTTTAGTACAACTTATAGGCATGTCGGACCTTGTAGCGGCCGGTAGGGTGAAAGCTGTGGAAGAGGCCTCTTTTAAATTCCAAATCGATAAGGTCATTGGCGGCACGATTGATTCATCAACCGTTCAGGTCAGAAAGTTTGTGCCCCCGGCATTTCTGGATGAAAAGCCTGTCCCCTATGATACTACCAGAAGCATGATTCTCTATTTAAGGAAATCCGCCAGAGCTGAAATTCCATGGACTATTATCGGGATAGGAGGAGAAGGAGAGATGCCTGTGGAGGATGGATTTATTTATTTTGAAGGTTCGCGGTTGGAAGGGATGCCCTATGTAGTGCACACCTTGTACGGAACTCAGAAAAACAGGCAGCGATTTAATTACGACAAATTTCTGGATGCCATTACGGGATACAGCAAATGCATCACATGGGGTCTGAAAGAGGATAAAAGCAAATCGCTGAAGCAATGGGTGCCGACCCAAAGGTGTGATTCACTGGAAATAGCCGCCTTTAAAAAGAAAAGTAGAATACATGATTTCCTGATCAGGGAAACCTTACTCCATCAGCCCGGGAATTAATTCTAAGACACCAGCTTATTGACCATGCAAAAAATACTCCGGCATCCTCTCTATATAAATTGTGTTTCTATGTCAACAATAATGTGGGTCCCAGGGTTGTTTTATACTTATGGTTAAAAACAATATCTTTAATAAATGCCTGAGTCCTTTTTTGGGACCGGCACTCGGTGTGGATTCAAATATCCTTACTTGTGCATGGACTCACATACTAGCATATTGATTAATAAATGAAAAAAATACCTAAATTAATTCCGTGGACACTCTGAATGAACTCTGATTCTCCCACTAATTTTCATTTAAAATAGAATTGTATGCGTATCCCCGTAAGCAGAAAACAAATCAAATTTATGCCGGACTCAAGCCGGGTCGTGGCCAGATTTTTTAACAATGGCGAAAAAAGGACCAGAAACCTGATCTCGAGGATTCTTACCATGACTGAAGAGGAAGTCAACTGCGAACTTGAACACACTTTTCGTGAATTCGCCGGTCGTCACAGGAATATAGCCCAGGTATTTGGAAAGCATTGTCAGAATTTTCAAGCCCTGATAAATGATATGCAGATTGATTCTTCAAAACTATCAGAGAAACGCAGGCTCTTGATAGGATCCTATTCCACTATGGAATATTCAATAGAATCCGCTGCCTTTTTTAACCCGTCTATAGTTGAGGATTTTGATCAATCTTTTCTGAATAAAGGAGAAAAACGGGTCATCCTCTCCTTCCGGGCCACAGGGGAGGGGCATTTGTCTTCCATCGTTTTTCGCCGAGGAATTCTTGATGATCAGAATAATTTTCACAGTGCCAAAGTCCGTAAACATATTGATATGGCGGCGATTGGGAAAAAAAAGTCCTACAATAAGAAACGATTCATCCAAAAAATGGAGGAAATGCGTATTCCGGATAAGTATTCCTCTCTGATTATGGAGCAACTCCCAAATAAATTTGAATACTACCAACTGAAAAGCTCAGTCAATAAACTGATGTCAGCCAATAAAATCAGTAATGAACGAAAACTGGCACTCGAGGAAATGACCTGGTTGGTAGACTCTTATTATGATCTGGAATTTAAAATTGATTCTGATATTTCCGAAAGGATCATTTTTCCGGTCTCCGAGGCTGAAAGTCAGGGTATTGAAGATGCGAGATTTGTGCGGTTTACGGAAGACGACGGTTCAACAAAATATTATGCTACCTATACCGCATATAATGGACATGCTATCCTGCCTAAATTATTGTCTACGGAAGACTTTTGTACTTTCCGAATCATGCCTATGCATGGAAATGGAGCGCAAAACAAAAATTTTGCCCTTTTCCCTAAAAAGATCAAGGGAAAATATGCGATGCTAGCGAGGATTGACGGGGTGAATAATTACCTTATGTTTTCTGATCGGGTAACGTTATGGAATGATCCTATCCTGATCCAGGAGCCCAGGTTTCCCTGGGAATTTACACAGATCGGAAATTGCGGACCGCCTATCCTGACCTCCGAAGGCTGGTTGATCATCACCCATGGGGTTGGTCCGATGAGACGCTATTGTATCGGTGCGTCGTTATTTGATCTGGAGGATCCACGCAAAGAAATAGGACGGCTAAAAGAACCATTACTGGTTCCGCTTGAAGAGGAAAGAGAAGGATACGTGCCTAATGTAGTCTATTCCTGTGGAGCCCTGATACATAATGGCAGTCTGATTCTCCCCTATGCCGTTTCTGATTATTCTTCTTCTTATGTAACCGTTGACCTTGAAGAATTATTAGCGACCCTGAAAGGTTAAAGCCTATCAGATCCGCCTGTTTTCTGTGGCAATTTCAAGAACTGTCTCATAGGCCTTCAGATAATTCCGGATCATGACATTATTAGAAAAATGTTTCATGGCATGTTTACGGCAGTTTTTAGGTTTAATGGTCCGCAGGGAATCTATGGCATTAACTGCTTCGGGAATGTCATTCACTAAAAATCCGGTGATGCCATCAATCAGTAATTCTGACATGCTACCGCGTTTAAAGGCAATTACAGGAGTACCACACATCATGGCTTCTACCACGCTCAGGCCAAAAGGCTCTTCAAAAAATATGGGATGTAACAGAGCTGAAGCCTGTCCCAGAAGCACGTCTCCTTGTGTTGCACTGACATTTCCCAGATAAGTGACGTGTACATTGTCTATAAGAGGCGCTATCTTCGACCGGAAATAAGAATCATCCTGGATCAACCCGGCCATTTTTAGAGGGTACCCGGCCAGCCTGGCGATTTCTATAGCCGCATGGGTTCCTTTATCCGGATGTATGCGTCCGAAGTACAATAAATAGTCCTCTTTTTTATTTTGGAAATGAAACTTTGAAGGATCGATGCCGTGATAAATGGTCTCCAGGTAGTTGAGATCAGGGTGCCTGTCTGCGTCGGAAATTGAAATGAAATGATTATCATCCGCATAGCGTTTAAATACCGGGAGAATCTTTTCCGAAGAAAAACCATGTATCGTAGTTACCATTGGAGTCTTTATAAGCCGCGAATAGGTGAGGGGTAAAAAATCAAAATGATTGTGAATAATGTCAAATTGATCCGCCTTTTCCATGAGATGCGCGATATGTAGACATTCCCAAACCTTAGCATCCATATCAGGATTTTCTCCGTAGGGGGCTGGGCAAATAGCCTCCAGTTTTGCTGCAGTCAGGGAGTCGCCGGTCGCGAAGAGAGTCACATCCTGACCGGATGCGACCAGACCCTCGGCCAGAATGGAGGCCACCATCTCCCAGGGACCATATTGTCTTGGAGGTGTTCTCCATGCAATTGGAGATAATATGGCTATTTTCATACGCGATTAGGATTGAACCCTTGCTGAGAATCTTAGACCTGCATAGGATATATTACTGAAAGCCCGATGGTCAGGGCAATTTGGGAACTAGTTCCTCAGAAGGAATATAAGAATTCTCAAATACCAGTCTGGCAAGAAGGTAGCTTATAGTTGATTCGGCACCCTGGTTAAGATTGACATTGGTTTCTTCCAAACCGTCGTAACAGCCACCGGTGCATGGGTTGTAAATAATTTGATGAAGATGATTGTCCCCCAGGAACCAATGAAAGGCATCTTTCATTCGCCCAGCGTAATTTTCATTTGGGAATACCTTACTGAACTTGTCCAGGGCAAGTATCGTATATGCGACATCAATGGGTTGTTCACCCCCTGGCAAAGGAATCAGATGACGCTCCTCCTTTCTGAGCCATTTCCTGTTTGAAACTACGGTAATGGTCCGTTTATTGAAAATGGTAGACAATAGAAAATCAAACGATGTCTTGGCTATATTCCTGAAACGGTTTTCGCCATTGCTCAACCAGGCACATAACAGAGCCTCGGGCAGCACACTGTTGGCATAGGTCAGATAGGTCTCATACCATAACCAGCCGTCCTCACTTTCCCTCTCATACATGGCAGCAAGCCGATCGGCGAAGATCAGGATGAGCCGTTGGCTCTCCGGAGTACTATTATAGCGATTCATGAAATACAATCCCTTAATTGAAAAGGCCATGGCTCTTGGAGAATGAATTTTTTCCAGCCCATCCATTGAATCGACCACCAGATCACAGGCCTTTTTTGATAGGGACTGAAAGTTTTGTGGAAATCTGGGTGCCATGGAGCACAGGTAGCCCAGGGCCCAGATAGCCCTCCCATTAGAATCCTCGAGATTGGAAGCTTCATTTTCATTTGAGAACTCCTTGTCAAAAGAAACATAATTCATGAATTGACCTTCTTTCTGATAACAAAAAAGGATAAAATCGAAATATATTTGAATGTAAGGAAGTACGGAGGTGTCCGAAGTGGCTTCATAGTATCTGCATAGAGCAATCATTGCTCTTGCATTGTCGTCCAGCGTGTAACCTGAGGCAGGATCGGGACGACTAATAATGGAAAATTGAATGATACCGAAATCTGTGGTCAGCCGGCGGATATGATCCAATTTCAATTCCGGTAACTGGTAATCCAATATGATACGCCCTTCGGTAATTTGACTGAAGAGCCGACCATGCGCTATAGTGGCATTTTCCCAGGCGGAAGAGACGGACTTTTGCAAACCGTTGAGACCCATATTCCTGCGCAGAAGATCATCATTTAGCAGTGCGATAGCTGCGTCAGCCATCATGCCCGGATTCGTGAAGTCAATAATCATACCGGCATCTGATCCGAGCGCTTCCAAGGCGTGAGGGATGGGCGTGGAAATTACGGGGCAACCACAACTCATGGCGTATGAAAAAGTACCACTTACAGCCTGATTGGGATCTTTGGAAGTAAAAAGGTAAATATCTGACAATTGAAGGTATTCGAGCAATTCACCAAGTTGCAGGAATTTATTAATAAATTTAACATGGTCAGAAATGCCGAGTGAATTCACTTCCTCTTTCAAAAATTCCCGATATCTTTCCCCTTCACTTTTTTGGAGCGATGGGTGTGTTTTGCCAATAATCAGGAAAATTACATCAGGATGAGCGGCTAGAATACGGGGTAAAGCGTGAAGGCTTGTTTCTATGCTTTTCCCCGGACCCAGTAAACCAAATGTAGTGAGCACTTTCTTTCCCTCCAGGCCATATTTTTCTTTTAATTGTCCTTCATCTCCATGTCGGATAAGATGTGTGCCATGAGCGATCACGGAAATTTTTTCAGGGTCAATATCGTAATATGTGACAAGCATGGTTTTGGAGGTCTGTGTCATGACGATGATGGCGCTCGAAAAGTAGGCCAATTGCCAGACCTGGTATTTCAGATCTTCATTGGGTCTTGGTAAAACCGTGTGAAAACTGAGGACGACCGGTTTCCGGATCATCTTTAATAAATCTATAAAGGCCCCCTCATTGCTCCTGAACAAACCGAACTCGTGCTGGATCATCACCATGGCAATCTCTGGGTCGTAATTAACCATTTTGCCGAAAGCTTCAAATGCCTCTGGCCGGTGGGTTTCCAAATTATATATAGTTTCATTGGCCGGTTCCCCCTCTGCCGCATCAAGTGAGCATATAACCAGTTTAAAGGACGGCCCGAATTGGGAGGCCATATTATTTACAAGGTCCTGCGAGTAGGTAGCAATGCCGCATTCCCTCGGAGGATAGGACGTAAGAAAAATTACCTGCGTCTGCTTCGTTTCCGACTCGTGGTGGAATTTTGTCCTGCGGTGACTTTTATTTTTATTTCTGGTTCTTCTGGTCAGCAGCCTGACAGAAGCCTTTAATTCTCTTTCAATCATTATTTCCAGCCTGAAGTATTTTGTGTTAACGTTGTTTTAATTTTTATTCTGTCGCCTGTGTGCGATATCCCATATCAGAAATAAAAGGTAGCGTGCCATGAAGGCCACTTTTTTAGTGCCAGAACTAAGCCATATGCCAAATTGCCATATTACAAGATCAGAGAAACCAGCCCAGCCAAACGTGCACGGCACCTTTGAATCTTGACAATCAACTACCTAAAACCCGATATTAAGATATGCTAAACTAGAAGGAATTTGAATATGAAAATGGCTCAATTCAATTAAATCTTAGCAAAAAAGATGCGCATTTGGAACGGTAAGTAATTTGCAAATAAACAAAGAAATACCCAATTATCATATTATTAAAGAGCGTCCTTGATATGATTACTTAGTTGGAAACGGGCAAAAAAAAAGAGAACCACCCCTGATTCTCTTTTTATATGTAAGCATATGTTAACTAACAAATATACTCAACCTACTCAATGGTAAAGATACATCTAAGATTACGCCAAATTGACTCAATGCGTTTTGTAAGTAACT
>JBGTMS010000172.1:0-27525 GCA_041743425.1 Zeaxanthinibacter sp.
CAGTCCGAGTCCATCACCTTTTTATAATAAGAACTGATGCGGGTCTTAAATTCCGGCAGCAGCTCCTGTACGGAAATATAAGCAAGTGCCTCCGAGAAAGAATTAAGCATGCTCTTATAAAAATTCTCGGGCACATTGCGACCTTCAGTAAATGCCAATCCCTTTTCAATATTATACAGCATCAGATCTGCCACAAGAGGCGGATCCATACCAAGGTTGATAAAATGTTTTATATATTTCTGAGCGACAGACCTTCTGGCTCTGGGTTTTTTCCTTCTTACAGGGAAGTATTCATTATGGATTTTCATTTTGGCATCCCGGATCAATTTATCTTCCCTTGGATTAAAAACAAAATCAAAATAGGTTTTCACCATCGGAAAACGATCATAGAGATCCGTTAGCTGGATTTCCAATTGAGGTTTATCCAATTGGGCTAAGTATTTTTTCAGGGAAGTTTTACTCACCTGCCTAAGTTACTAATTAGCTGCGAAACCTCTCTTATGTACATCCATTGTTCCTTTTATGGCGGACTTTGCATTATGCAGGGCGTCAGTAGATTCATGTCGTCTATCATAAATTCTTTATAATATTAGCTGCATCCCTTAGGATATAACCGAATAAAAATGTATAATGATAGCTAGTATTAATTTAATCCATTGTAAATAGATGAGGCAACTAAAGATCATCAAGCAGGTCACCAACAGGGAATCCAAATCACTGGACAAATACCTGCAGGATATCAGTAAAATTGAATTAATAACGGCAAATGAGGAAGTAGAACTTGCACAAAAGATACGTACCGGAGATCAGACGGCTCTCAATAAACTCACGAACGCCAATCTGAGGTTCGTGGTATCTGTAGCGAAACAATACCAGAACCAGGGCCTTAAGTTACCTGACCTGATCAATGAAGGAAATGTCGGACTTGTCAAGGCTGCCAAGCGTTTCGATGAAACGCGCGGATTCAAATTTATATCATATGCGGTGTGGTGGATACGGCAATCTATTTTGCAGGCGTTGGCAGAACAGTCGCGTGTGGTACGCCTTCCTTTGAATAAAATTGGTTCCATTAATAAAATTAAGAAAACCTTCTCCTATCTTGAGCAGGCTCATGAAAGACCTCCTTCACCCGAGGAAATTGCCAAGGAGCTTGACATGACCGTTAATGAGGTCAAACAATCTATCAAGAATTCGGGACGGCACGTTTCTATGGATGCGCCCCTGAGGGAGGGAGAGGAATCCAATCTTTATGATGTCATATGCTCCGGGGAATCTCCAAAACCGGACAAGGGGCTGATGCTTCAGTCTCTTAATACGGAAATTAACAGAGCGCTGGAAACACTTTCGCCGAGAGAAGCTGATGTCGTTAAACTCTATTATGGAATCGGGGATCACCAGTCGATGACCCTTGCCGAGATCGGGCATACATTTGATCTAACCCGGGAACGCGTGCGTCAGATCCGGGAGAAAGCCATCCGAAAATTACGCCATAATTCAAGAAGTAAGTTATTGAAAACTTATCTGGGCTGAATGTTAAAAAAAAAGGAGCGGTAACCGCTCTTTTTTTTTACTCCTTACTTAGGAATCTGTCAGGTGTAACTGATCCTGTTAATATTGTAATCCATCAAAATAGTATTTAAATTTTCAAGGAAATTTAAATAGGAGGCATTGTCGTGATTCATGTTGGCCATAATTGTAAGATTTAGGATAGAAGAAGCCTTAAGGACTATAGGTAATCCAGTTCAACAAGTTCGTTTAAGCTTAAAATTTCATTTAAATCCCGGAGGAAAGTAAGATATTCCTCCCCGTAGGTGTCGTATAGCATGATAAGATTGGGTTTAAGATTAGTGATATCTGGGTATCAATAATCATGATGTAAACTTACTAATTTCACCTAACCCCTTCAACAAAATGTGGTGTATGCCACACTTTTTGTTGTCATTCCATGTTAATTTTAAGGTAAGTTCAGCCCCCTTAGAACTTTATTTTGTAGGCAACCCCTCCAAGGATCGATAAATAATAGTCTCCGGGGCTCGAGATCAGTTCCTGCCGGGCAATACCAAGGCTTGTCCTGTAAACATTGGTACTACTTTTTGCGGTGAACTGATATTCCATATTCAGCCGCTGTGATTCCAGGTATAGAAGTGTTTCTGAAAGCACTGTACCGTCAAGGACCAATTGTCGGAGTTCAGGGGAATAACCCATGCCGGCAGAAATACCAAAAAAGTTCTCTGCATCCTTAAAATACTTCCTTGCCAACAGGTTTCCTGAAACCCTCGTTAGTTGATTGGACTTTGGAGTGATATAGGACCGAAGTGAGAAATAATAGTTGCCCTTGTACAAGCCCAGGGAGTTGGTAACTACCGTAACATTTCTCGCATCAAAATCGAGGTAACGCATTCCGGCAGAAAATTCCATAGCCCATGGAAAAGTTATATATACGTCGCCTCCAACCTTATGATTAGGATAGATACTGGATTGTGAATAACCGTAATTAAGATAGGCATATACCCTTTTTGCTAATTTAGGATATAGATCCAGATCATATTGTATACCATTGATATTGAACCTGTGACTATAATTTATTCTGGGGATGATGCTGCCAAAAGAGGTTTGTCGCTTGTATTCGATGCTGGAATAGACCATAGGTTCGTAAATCATATCGAAAACCATGACCGCATTCGAAATGCTGATCGCGTTTTGTGCTTTTTTCGGTTCCTCAGTTTCTTTTGCAGCCATAGGCTGAACTTCCGCAACCGGGGTTTGATGGGATAATTGCACAAAAGCAATTTCTTTCAGCTTACTGATCTGTACATCCTCCACAAGAAACGACAGGGCTTTATTTGCCAGACCCAGGGCAGTGGGATAATTTCCTGCATACAATTCATTTTTGATCGCGCTGCGCCAAAATTCCCCGGAGTTGCGATGCACAGAGGTAATCCTGTTAAATTCCTTACGGGCCACTTCATATCTTCCGTCCCAGCTGTGGGTTCGGGCGAGCAGAAATAGGGCCTCAGAATTGTCGGGATCTTCACCCAGCAACTGCTCGAGAATTCCCTGCGCCGCAAGATGATTTCCCTCAAATGCAAGACCTCTGGCGCTGGAAAAGTTTGATCCCCTGTTTTCAGAGGATGCCGATTCCTGAGCCGAAATGACATATCCCGAAAGCAATACCATTAGTGCGATATGTTTGCCTTGCCATTTCATGATCTGTCGGGGGAAGGTGCACCGGCATTGGCCTGTATTACTGATTCGTCATCATTTGCTGGCAGTACGCGAATCTTCAGGTATTCCTGTTTTGCGCGAGCTATTTTATCAGCTATGTCCCCTGCACCGGAACTGTTCTCTTCTACCAATTGGATGAGGTCATACCCTTCCTTGTGCTTACCCGCCCAGAAATACACATCAAACAAAGCCGAATAAGAATCTACATAATCTGGCACCATTTTAATACTGGCCTGTAAAATGGTGATGGCGGTCTCATAATTGCCCTGCCAGCCATTCACCCGGCCCATAAGAATTTTAGAATCTATGTGCCCCGGAACTTCCGAGAGAATATATCGGCATAAGAGCACGGATTTAGCATACTCCTTCCTGAATGCAAGATCCCTGGCGGTCTGGTAAGCCTGATCCGAATTTTGCCCGTTGTAGACACTATTAATCCATATTACATCACTTTCCTCAAATTTTTCCTTTTTAAGGGTGAAAATGGACAGGCTGTCAGGGATGATCTTATTTTGTGTGGTTACATAGGCGTTCATGGACTTAAAATCGGCCAATTTCTTTTCCAGCGCAGCTGCACTGCCCAGAGAAGTACTGAGATTCATTTCTCTGTCAATGGCCATGACCTCCCCATCGGTATACAGAGAAAGGCCGCTTACCAATTCTTTTAACTCATTTTTATTTCGCATCAAAGGGATGTCGCTAAGAGATCGGAAGGAGGTCTGAACATCGAGTGTACCGCCCATCCATGCTACTTTTTGGGGCATATTTAACTCGAATGACGCGTTTAAAAGTGCCAACAGCGATGGAGTTACATCGAGATGCGACACCAGAGGACTCATTTTCCTTGGGGCTTTCAGCATTGGGCTATAGATCATTAAGGGCACATGGAATCTGCTCAATGGGTTTCTCTGTGGAATAGGGATGAGCCTGTGATCTCCGGTGATAATAAAAATTGTATTATCGTACGCCGGCTGCTCCCGGTAGGCATTTAAAACCCATTTAATTGCATCGTCCATATAAAGGAGACTGGCAAAAACTTCGTCATTTTTCTGTATGATCCCACGCGTTTTGTTATCGTAATTGCCCTGATTCAAAAGCTTTGCTACCTTTGCTTCGTAAGCTTCCTTCATAGGCGGAATAAACGGCTCATGGGTGCTGATGGTCATATAAACTTCCAGCCTGGGCTGATCTCCTTCTCTGTTCAGACTCATACTCTTGCGAAACAGTTCCTTATCCGGATAGCCCCACGAAGAACCCCCTGCATCTTCGGCCTGCAGTTCATATTTCTTTCCGAATCCGGATCGGTCCAGGACAAAATCAATATTCTCGCTTCTCAGAAATTTCTCAACGTTATCAAAGGTGCTGTTGGTACCTTGATAGTAAGAGGTCCTATAGCCATTATTTTTCAGGATCCCAAAAAGTGTAAGCTTGTTCGGATACTCCTCAAGTTCCATAAATCCGCTCTTGCCAAATGGCAAGGAGCCCAGTAAGGACGGTACTACGCCAAAGGTTCTTCCGGTATTGCTCAGACAATTTTCCCAATAAAGCGAATTTCTGCTCAATGAGTCCAGATAGGGCGTGAACCCACCATATTCTGCCCTGTCCCCAACAAAGTCACGTCCAAGACCCTCTACGATAATAAATACGATGTTAGGTTTCTCCTCCTTAAGCTGAAAGTAACTGCCAAGCACGTTTTCCAATTCCGTCCTTTTAAGGAGCGGGTATTCCACCTGGGAGTTATACGAGTTATCCTCTGTAGTTGATTGATACAAATTAATTGCCAGGTATTGGGTCTTATTCTGATTCACTGGCCGGCCTTCAGTAAAAAGGGTCGCCACGAAGAGACTGAAAAGGATGATGGTAAAGGGATAGAGCCTGCTTATCCGATGATAAAATTTTGAAGTTATTTTATAAAAACAGCCAAACAGGATGCTTAGCAATAGAATGCCCAGAAGCTGGCCATAAGCCATGCCTCCTGAATTTGTAATCGTTTCACGAATATCATTCCAATTGTATCCGAGCACATCCGATCCGAGTGGAACAAGGGTAGTGCAGTAATAACTTATTAGCAGAGCTTCCACTATCAATAGTAAGCTCAGGATACCGCAAATGAATATAAAGCCATAACGCGGGCGAAGATTTTCCCAGAAATTAAATGGAAAAACCAAAAGAATTCCTATGATAGAGGCATATCCTATCTGATGGAGCAGCGCAATCATAAAGCTGATGCTGAAAATGCCATCGAGTACCCCTTTAAAGTACAAAGTGGCATACTGATACACTGATAATAGTACAAGGCATCCAAAAAAGGAGAGGATCAGCCTGGTATAGTGCTTGAGGGTAAATCGGTCTATCTTGCTTGTGTTCATAGCGTCATGCTTTACTAAAACCTTTTCTTGTTAGGGTACCCCATCCCGACTCCACACGGAAAAGTTTTTTATAGTTGCCTCTGATCGCCGAATAGGTCACTATGGGATGAAAGGCCAATGGCTCCACCAGAGCAAATACTATGAGGGTTAATATATCTCTGGTCCTGGTGTACTGATTATAAGTATATACCTCCCAGAGAATGGCATACATAGAAAACATTACTGCGAAGGCGTACACCATAAGGGAGATGCCCAGGAAAAATTCAACATTGAGCATTCCGAGGTAATAAAACAGAAGGATAGAAATCAGACCTGTGATTTCCAAAATGGGTGCCAACCATTCATAAAAGAACCAATAGGGGTAGCTAAGTAATCCAAGCCTGCCAAAGCGGGAGTTAAAAAACATGTCCCTGTGCTTAAACAGCGTCTCCAGACTTCCCCTTGACCAGCGATCACGCTGATTTATAAGCATGCTGATGCTCTCTGGCACCTCGGTCCAGCATAAAGGGTCAGGCATATATTCTATGGTATATGGTTCTTTCTTATCATGCATAAACCGTCTCATTCGAAAGATAATTTCCATGTCCTCCCCTACCGTTTTTGTATCGTAACCCCCGGCGGCAAGTGCAATTTCCCGATCAAAGAATCCAAATGCCCCGGAAATAATCAGAAGACTATCAAGTTGTCCCCAAGCCATCCTTCCAAGTAAAAAGGATCGCGTATACTCGAGCACCTGAAATCGTGCCAGCCAGTTTTTAGGTAACCGTATTTCCTCGAGCTTTCCCCCTTCAATCCTGCAACTATTGGCAATCCGGATTACCCCGCCAACGGCAATCACCCGTTTTTGGCTTCGCTGATAGAAAGATTTTACCACATGCAACAGGGCATCCGGCATTAATAAACAATCCACATCGATACAACCAACATATTTGTTCACAGACAGTTGCAGGCCTGTATTTAAAGCATCTGACTTGCCGCCATTCACCTTGTCTATTACCGTAAGCTTTGAAAATGACCGTTGTCTTGATTTATAAACACCCCGGATGGGCTGTGATTTTATTTCCGGGTCAATCAGGCGGTCAATCTTCTCAAGGTCGTATGCCTCGATCATTTTCATCATTGTATCATCTTTGCTACCGTCATTCACGACCATCACTTCATAATTCACATACCGAAGAGAAAGCAGGGAACGGATATTTTCAACGATAGTAAGTCCCTCATTAAAGGCAGGCGCAATAATAGTAATCCCAGGGGCAAGAGGAGAAGCCATAATGCGCGTCAGATCACCCACCTTATTTTTCTTCTTGTAATGCAGGGAATTGCGCGTTGAGAGGTACGCCATACTGCTGAAGATGATGAATAATGAGAAAGTGAACAACAGGAATATGATGTTCAGATACTGGATTATAACGTTATACAAACCACTATCCATCCCTTTATTCTTTTTGTGGTTGATTTGTACCTGAATCGCGTACAGGTACAGTAATTCTAACAGGTGGACTGCCATCCGCTGATTCCTCAGGTGAGGGATTGATGTTCAGGAAGCAATATTCCAGAGGTTGTAATTCTTTTAGCGAAGGATCCGGCCTGATTGCTTTGGACTCATTCCAGGAGCCATTTTTATACCCCTTTCCGTTAGATGCCGACCCAACCATGGCAATAAGCGGCTTATATTCAGGTTCCGCCTCCCATTTTTTACACAGCTTGGCTTTAATTTTGGCTGCTTTTACACGCACTTTTCCGGAGCTGTCGCCCTCCAGGGAATCCAGGAATTGGCAATCTTTCATATCCGCAACCGCAAGGACTTCTTCCAGCAGTATTAATTTTGACTCCTCATCAGCATTCCTGAAGAAGTCATAAAAAATGCTCTGATGCCCATAATCGGAAACCTTGGTTGCGATTCCTTCTGAGTCCTGAGGTACGCAAGATTTTAATGCCGTTGCAGGCGCTTTTAGTGGTTCAAGATGAAAGATGATGGCTGTTACTTCGTTGTCGGTACCGCAGACGTCAACCCAAGGGGTTTTATTGTGATCTTCCTGCTCCTGAACGGGTTCAGGCGGTGCTGAACCCTGAATTTCTTCAATGCCCAGGTTATTGTCATTGTTCCGGCCATGGGTATTTACAGGATGTATTTCCAGCCCATCAGCCAACTCTGCTGAGGACGGGACTTGTTCTGACGCTGATGGTGTACCTAGTGATAGCAGAAGACGATTTAATTCTAAACTGAAATTCTCTGCTTCTGAAATTATTTCACACTCAATCTCAAGTTCAAGAATAAACAAAGGCAGCGATTGGGACCATAACGAATCGTCTATTGAATCCTCAGCTTCTGTCACCAATGGCAGAAATTCCAATGGAAGTATAGCTGCCTCTTCATCCTCTGATGCATCCTTCTGTGCCAGTATATCCTGCAATTCTTCCATCAGACATAAATCAAAGATTTCCGTATCATCGGTTTCCGTATCCACCAGTTGCTCCCATCCATAGGTGAATGGTGTACTCATTTCCCGGAGGGGATCAGGGAGTTCGTCCAGGTTTGATTCAGGAGGGATCACCTCATCAGGGGTTTTCAATGAAGGCTGCTCAGCTGACTCCTCCTCAATCCTCGGGGTCCCATCGGTTTCAGCCACCTGTTCTATACTGGGGCTTGGGCTATCTGTCTGTAAAGTTTCTCCTGTATAAGTCTCATGGGTCTCAATGTCTATGGTAGGTAAGATAGTTCCAGGTCGAATCAGATTGATAGCGCTTAAAGCTTTACTTTTAACAATGAATGTAAATTCCCTATTCTCAACATCTTTAAGAAATGTTATGTCCTTATCTGTTCCGAGATTGGCAATGGCATCAAGCAGGAGTATCTTGATCTCCGGACTACATCTCCAAAAAACGGATTTCATCGTATCCAAACCTTCGAAGACACAAAATTCTCTTATACAATCAATGGCCTCTATCTTTATCTGTTCATTCCTGTGTTTTACCAACTCTATGAGTGAGGCATTGGCATCATTCTGCTTATAAAACTTGAGCAGCCTAAGAGCGAAAAGCACCACGTATTTGTTTTTGGAGGTTAGCCATCGTCTGAAACGTGGAGGTTGAAAATCCTTAAGGTTTCTCAATACATCCATGAGTTTAAGTTGCTGCCATTCAGAAATAGGAAACTTGTTGGTATCTAAAAAGTAGGAAATTCCCTCATGCTTCAGACTTACAATAGCAAGCTGAGCCTGTTTGCGGATAACACCTCTTCTGTCATTGATGAAGGTTTTAATAAATCCGTAGCCCTCTTCAATATGCAATTCGTTAAGCTCCTGAATGCCCCTGGATATTTTTACCCATCGGCGACTTTTAAGCGCGTCAAAGGCGTAGAGATGAAGTCCCAAATTACGGTATAGGTGACTTAGGCATAGGTTGGCTTCTCCCGAAATGTCCTTTTTCAGATCCAGAAAAATCTCTACAAGCACTTTTCTGTTAAACTTATCCTTCAGGAGTTGGCGGATTTCCAGCTTCAACTGGACATAGTCTGTCTTTTCACTCCTGCTGCCATCTTCTTCATAGAATAAAAAAGTACTGATCATAGGACCTAATACCCTTTTTCTATCAGCCACTGCCTTGGAAACTCTGGAGAATCGGTTTCTTATAATAAAAATAATCAGAAGGTAAATTGCCGAAAGAATGACGAATAACAAGGTGAGATGCCCAAACCACTCAGGGGTCATCTGTATGGAATGTATCAGGGAATAGCATTGATATGTGATTTTAGGGTATTCCAAACATCAACGTTTTTTTAGTTCTCTCCCTACCCTCACGAGCAATTCTGAAGGACTGACAGGTTTTGAGATAAAGTCATTGGCACCCAATTCAAAAGCGCTTAATACATTCTGTTCATTACCTGCCGACGACAGAATGATGATCGGTACATCAAGTTTTAAAACATTGCGTACATGATCAATGAGTTCGATGCCCGAGAAGTAAGGCATCATAATATCGCTGATGATCATATCCGGGATAGTCTGTTCAAGATATTCCTTCACCTTCTTACCGTCGTGCACCATGTGTACAGCATATCCGCTCTTTTGCAGTCTGTAATAGAGCAAGGAAGCCAGTAACTCATCGTCCTCAGCGAGTAACAATTTTTGCGTGTTATGATCCATCATTTTGCTGTTGATTCTTGATTCTGACTACTTCCAGGTCAATTTCCCGCTCTGTCTGAGGATATTCATCAACAAAACAATCATAAAGGAATCTCATGTATTTGAGATCTTTGTCTGTCCTGCTCAAATGATCCATTTGGTCAGCAATGGTCAACAATTCAGATATTTGTAACATTTTAAGGCCATTTTTGATCTTATGGCTTGCAAATCCAATGCCTTCGAAATTTTCTTGCTGCAGATGTATTTTTACCTCTCCGATAAATTCGAGGGAATTCCTTTTAAAAAGCTGAATAAGCTCCTCCAGCAGCATTGCTTCTCCAAGACAGTCCTCCCATACGGGACGGAGATCGAATTTTTTCTTTTGGCCGGTAATCTGTGTACTTTGAGCCATGCTTGCAGGAATTCCGGGCATGTGATCCTTCCCTGATATGCGGGGCTGACTATGATGGGACGTCGTATCTGTTATTTCCCGGCTAAGATTCATCAGAATATTTGATGAAGCCAGGATGGCGTTTACATATTCCAATTGCTCCAGGCTGAGTTCACTTTCCTTTAAAAGGCTTGAACAACCTATGATATTGCCTATAGGGGATTGAATGGCATTCCCTAGGTTCCCCTGGATTGGGGAAAGGGATTCAGAAGCATTAACCGGCGCCTTTGAGTTCCCGACGGGATGTGTACTTCGTATCAAAAATTCAATTTCCGACTGAAAGTTGCTGAATAACTGATGTACCCGCACGGCCTCCTCTGCAGGGAGTGACTCCATAGAAAAGTTCCGCAGGGCAAATCCCAAATCGGATAGCTGGTTGATCAATGTCTCTAATTTCAAACTGGTAAGATTTAGGGTTTAATTCTAACGGACAGTTATTGGCTGCCAGACAGGCCAGCAGCATGATTGGCAATTATAAACCGCTGGTATTTATGAGCTTAAAACTCATCAATTAACTCAAAGAGCACAATTAAATGTTATCTACCAACCATTATATGTTGTCAAATTGCTTTATTTGTAGGTATAAATTTGATGCCTGATGAAATACCTTGCCGCTGCAGTTGCATTACTGTCTCTGAATGCTTGTTCACATTCCGGGCCTAAACCCAATGAAAGCATGGAAGATCGCGCCAGAAGAATTCATGAAAAGACCCTCACCATCGATACACATGATGATATCAATATTCAGAATTTTACAGATAGCCTGAATTATACCATGAACCTTCAAACTCAGGTAAATCTCCCGAAAATGGAAACCGGAGGCTTGGATGTTGCCTGGTTGATTGTCTATACCGGTCAGGATTCCCTCGACACGTATGGCTATAAAGCGGCCGAACGTAATGCCATTGCCAAATTCGAAGCGATTCACAAGCTATGCGAGGAGATCGCACCTGACAGGATTGGTCTGGCACTAACCTCAGAAGAGGTGAGACAGATTCACCAAGCAGGAAAGAAGGTGGCAATGATCGGGGTTGAAAACGCGTATCCTCTCGGTGAAAGTATTGATGGCTTAAAAAAGTATTACGAATTAGGTGCCCGTTATGTTTCCCTGGCTCACAATGGTCATAGTCAATTTAGTGATTCCAATACAGGGGAAAAGGACAGTATTTGGTTACACAATGGATTAAGTGAACTTGGCAAAAGAGCTGTAGTCGAGATGAATAGACTTGGAATGATGATTGATGTGTCTCACCCCTCAAAAGAAGCCATGAAACAAATGATCGACTTATCAAAGGCACCAATCATTGCTTCCCATTCTTCAGCAAGGGCCTTGTGCGATCATAGCAGAAATCTCGATGATGAGCAACTTATGCTCTTGAAAAAAAATGGAGGGGTGGTTCAGACCGTAGCATTTACGTCTTATTTAAATACCCCCAAAAGTGAAGTGCGCGCTGCTTTTATGCGGGATGTCTATCAGGAGGTAGCAGATTCCCTCAACCTGGCCTGGTTTGAGATGAAGGATTTGCCCAACTTGAATGAGCAGCAGAAAGAAGCTTTTATTGCCAATATTCCAAAGGTACGAGGGATTGCTGAAGACAAGGTGCGCACCATGGTGGATGCTCCGCCTGCCGTGGACGTGTCCGATTTTGTGGATCACATTGATTATATCGTCGATCTGATTGGCATTGACCATGTGGGCATTAGTTCCGATTTTGACGGAGGTGGGGGTGTTGAAGGCTGGTCAGATGCTTCAGAAACCTTCAATGTTACGCTGGAACTGGTAAAAAGGGGTTACACGGAATCGGAGATCGAAAAACTTTGGGGAGCGAATTTACTTAGGGTCATGGATAAGGTACAGCAGGTTGCAAAAGATTTTGCCGGTTAGATTCTAACTCCCAGCAAAGACATCACTTACCAGCTTCCAGACGGTCTTTTACGTATTCAATTTTGGTTTTCCCGTGTTCTGCCGGTTTCCCATCCGATCCCAGGTTTACCATGATGATATTGTCAACGGTCAGAATCGTTTCGTGGGTCATTTTGTTACGGACTTCACTTTTTAGGGTAAGGGAGGTTGCGCCAAATTTTACCACTTCAATACCTATTTCCACGATGTCGCCCTGACGGGCGGTGCTCATAAAATTAATTTCGGACATATATTTGGTCACGATTTTTTTATTTTCCAACTGAATGATGCTGTAAAGGACTGCCTCCTCATCTATCCATGCCAGTAAAGCTCCGCCAAACAGCGTTTCATTCGCATTAAGATCTTGGGGTTTAACCCATTTTCTGGTGTGAAATCGCATTATACTCTCCTGTTTTATCTAATTATCACCGGTCTGACAAAGGAATATAATTTATTCCGATTATTGGATTTAGTCGGAAAGAAGTGTTGTTTTATTAATGGCAGGCCTATTTTATTTTGGATACGTCGGGCAAGAGGTGTCCCGGATTGGATTTTCGGAATTTTGCTACCAAGGATAATTCTACTAATATACGCGGAACAAATACCGTCACTTAACGCTTTACAGCGTTTTTGAAGCAAGGAAAGTGCTAAATATTGTTAAGAGTAAAATAAACTTTTCTTAAATGATTTTTCTAAGCCGGACATATAAAATAAATTTAATATCCAAAACCAACGAAAATGCAAATAATTGCAAAGTATCTATTTATTATTCTATTGGCCTCACTACTCCCATTATTTGCTGAAATTAACGGTGACACAGCGGCCTTGTATGCAAATGCAGAGATCGGATATCCTATTCCGGAGAATTGTGAAAACACTTTTACAGATTGTCACACCACAAAACAGCTGGCCTGATGGGCCGACCCCGTACTGAAGCCCTTATCTACCGGTACCGGATTTCATTAGGCTGATCCATTGCCTGGTTTGTAAGACCGCAGTTTATAAATGAGGCAATTTAACGAAGAAGACGCTTATATTAAATCAACCCGGTCATATAAACGGTTTTTTTATTAACGAATTCCAGCATCCCATGCCTGGATAATTCCCTGCCATAGCCTGAATTTTTAACTCCCCCGAAAGGCAGCCGCGGATCGCTTTTAACAAGTTCATTTACGAATACGGCGCCTTCATCAAACTTACCCACCAATGCGGTTGCTCTGTCAAGAGAATTAGTAAATAATGAAACTCCTAGTCCAAATTCGGAGGTGTTGACAAGTTGAATGGCCTCTTCTTCCGTTTCAAAGCTGGTAACTCCAATTGCCGGACCAAATGTTTCCTCAAGAAACATGGGCATTTCAGTTGTCACATCAGTAACTATGGTGGGCTCATAATACGTCCCTCGCCTGCATCCCCCACGGAGTATTCTGGCTCCCATAGAAACACTCCTGTTTACCTGATCTTCCAGATCCCTGGCCAGATCCTCTCTTGCCAGAACACCAATGTAGGTTTCCGGATCCATTGGGTCACCGCTTTTGAGAGCGCCAACCTTCTCTGCAAATTTCTTCAGAAACTCATTGTAAACACCTTTTTGAAGCAATAAGCGCTTTCCGGCAATACAGCTTTGTCCCGTATTCTGAAAACGGGCTTCCACACATATTTTGACTGCAGTGTCAATGTTGGCATCCTCAAAGACGAGCAGCGCATTACTACCTCCTAATTCCAGGACAGTTTTTTTTATCTCCCTGCCTGCTGCTGATGCAACCGAAGCACCGGCAGATTTGCTTCCGGTGAGGGTTACCGCCTTCACCTCCTCCCTACTGATTATTCCTTCTATAGCCTCGCTTTTTATTAACAGGTTTTGAAAGCAGCCCTCCGGAAATCCTGCCAATCTGAAAGCTTCCTCTATAAATGAGGCTGATTTCATCACGTTCGAGGCATGTTTTAACAGGCCTACATTTCCGGCCATCAATGCAGGTGCCGCAAAACGGAAGACTTGCCAAAAAGGATAGTTCCACGGCATAATGGCCAACACTACACCGAGAGGTTCAAAGCTTACAAAGCTTTTGTCCGCGTCCGACACAATGAATTCATTTTCAAGCTGGGATGGCGCCTGCTCTGCATAATAGCTGCATACCCAGGCGCATTTTTCAACCTCTGCCAATGACTGAGTGATGGGTTTACCCATTTCTGCTGTGATGGATTCTGCATATTTATGTTTGTGTTTCCTAAGAACAGCCGCTACATGGTTCATATGTTCGGAACGAAACTTAAACGAAGTGTTTTTATGTTCTTTAAAAGCGCTTTGAGCAAGCAGCAGTTTCTTTTCAGTTTCTTTAGCGGTGATTTCCTCAAAAGTGTGTAATAGCTTGCCATTAAAGGGATTTATCGATTTTAGCATGGTCCGTGTTTTACACCAAGATAAGGTATCATTAATGAACTACAGTGCCCGATTGAGCAGTATCTTGACGGCATCATACGTTCATCAGAACACAATTTTGCTTGCACTCATTTTTGCATGTACCATCTCAAAAATGATTTTATGCCGAATCGCGTCATCATTAATAGTAAATCAGTCAACCGGATTCGTTTTGGTTATTTAGGTTTGTCTGGCAGCTTCTGTAAAACGCATCCTATGCCAATGAAACATGAAGAACTTATAGCTGTATTGACATCATGCGCGGTTAGTTGCAGGCATTGCGCATTCGCTTGTCTTGCAGAAAAAGATCTGCCAATGATGGCAGAATGTATCCGGACAGATTTATTATGTGCCGATGCCTGTGAGCTGGCAGTAAGAACCATCCTTGGCGCGAAGGATAATGAACAAAAAAAAATTCTGGCCTATTGCAGGGATATATGCGACTCATGCGCTGCCGAGTGTAGCAGGCATGATCATGATCACTGTCAGGCCTGTGCTGCTTCATGCCGGGCATGTGTGGCCGCTTGCAGAAAATACCTGAATTAATATTACGGACTTCATTGCCTGAGTAATTTATAATCACTATTTTAATATAAACAAAATGAAAAATATGAACACTTTAAAATTAATGACAGGGATAGCGGCAATCGGTATACTTGTAAGTTGTAAATCTTCAATTCAGCCGGTAACCACGCTGGGCGGTGAGAATTCCGAGGTAGCACAAACCTCCGAGGAGCCAAACGCTTCTGAAGGACAGGATCCATCCATGGAAGATGCTAATACGGTGTCGATGGAATCAACGGAAGATACTACTATAAATCCCGATGAGCAGGAAACCATGGATGCAGATGGGCAGGATACCATGGATGCAGATGAGCAGAATACCGTGGTGGCAGATGAGCCGAATACCATGGAAACAGCGGAGCCGGCAGTTATGGAAGAAACCGAAATGGATTCTCCCACTTCTACTTCTATGGATTCAACACAAACAGGAGGGATGGAAAACCCTCAGGTTGAAGACTATAATGGAACTACCGGCGCGAATAGCAATATTCAGGATGAGCCGATGGTCTCAGGAGAAAATACTCAGGATTTTGAAGCGATGTATTCCGCTCTGGAAATGACAGATGAACAGGTAGATGAATTTAAGGCCGCGATGGAACAATATTCCAATGAAATGAATACAGACGCCTCAGGAAATGAAGAAGGAGACATCATGGAGGCTCGTGATGGCATTCTGGAAAATATCCTTTCACAGGAGCAAATGGTAAAATACGAGGAATGGAAACAAGATAACTAGGCCATCCTGGGTATTGATAGACATCGTATTATCAGTTTTGCCTATTTTTAAATAGGTCCTCTCTTCCCGAATTCCTATAGGTCCATGTGGACCGGCGGAGTTGCAAACCACATGGGGAAGAGAGGATTTACTTTTCAGACATTCCTGTGACCTCATCCGGAATTTGTTCGAGAAGTCCATCTTCCTCCATGCATTCAAAACATTTCAGGACCCTGTGAAGCTGCGAATCTTCTGAGCCCTTAAGGGGTTGGGTCAGGTAGCTCCTGCGCTGTAGTTCCTGATGAAAACCTATTGCATATTCCTTTAAGCGATCACGGCGGGCGCGAAGAGCCTCTGAAATCTCCAATGCATCCAGTCTAAACAAAGCCTCTGGCCATAAAGCCAATGCTTCGGCAATCACTGAATCAGTCAGATAATTCTGAACTAATGCAGCCTGCTCCAGGAACATGGCCTGGGTGGTATTTTTGAGAAAATAGGTATCAAAATCTGTAACAAGACCAGGGAGATAGGTTATATCGTCTCCAAAAGATTGTAATTCCGGGGTTATATGTTTATCTGAGATGATGGCAGGAATTATACCTCCAATGTTAAAAAAAGCGTTGTCACGATCGGTCGGAAGTGGTTCGGCCAGATATCCATCGCCGTTTACTTTCAGGGCCCAACCCCATTGTTTGGCATGTCGGTCCCAATCTCCTATGATGAGATCGAAAAGACGTGCCCGGACAAGCGTTAATGAATCAATCTTCACCCGGTCACGATGTTTTATTTTAAATCTTTGCAAATCTTCAGTATCAACAAATTCAAGAATATCCGGTCGTCCTGTCCAATTAACTTTGCCTTCACTTTCATATTCAAAAAGATAGAGCCTGTTCCCATAGGCCTTGTTATATTTTCCCAGGGCAGATTGTTTGGGGATAAAATAAGATTTTGGATGGGTGTGTAAAATTTTTGCCGACTGAGCCAGACCAGCCACCACCTCTGCGGCATAAGGATGTTGCGCGGATATTCCATCGATCACAATGTTTTCCAGACCCAGCCTTTTGGCGAAATCCGGAACGAGAGGTTCCGGATTTTTATTTATGCTACGCAAGGTATAACGAATGCCATCATGGGATTCAAGTTCCAGCGACTGCGTCTGTTTGCCACCCCCTTCCTCAATGATGCGCAAACCGCCCTCCAACGTGTCAAGATAGGCTATTGGGATCTGAATTGGTGTTGCCCAGGCCTTTCTGTAATTATTACCCTGCATTATTTTTTTTAATCCATCCGCCTCGTAAAAAGTCGTTGCGGCCACCAAAACAGAATCAAAATCTCGAAAATCGATCGTCCCAAGAGAATTTCCATTGAGAATTTTGCAAGTAGCCTTTCCCTGAGCAGATCCCGAAATTGACAAATAGGTGGCACCTACAAAAAGCAGGATCAACAAGATGATAATAAGGAAGGTCTTTTTCAAAAGGATTGTATTAGTCCTCTAAGTTAATATTATAAGATCACTTTCTGAGACACATAGATCAAATGTTATATTCAGACGATAAAAATAGGATTCAAACCAGCAGCAAAGATAAGCAGTCAGGGATTTCGGTTCAATGCACGGCTCCTTGTAAAAAATCAACGGAATTGTAACATTCAGCTTATATTTGCGATCGAATCAGCAATGACCAATCACTAAAATCAGATGTTATGAATAACATACAACAATGGATGTCAGTAGCAGCGTTCTTCCTGTTCCTTCCCCTTCAGGCTCAGATAGCCGATGAGATCATTAATGATTATCTGGAAGGTATTGGAGGAAAGGAAAAATTAAATGCGGTTGAAGGTGTGAAAATGAAAGCAAAGGTAAGTCAGGGGGGCATAGAAATTCCATTAGAAATTATTCAGCTAAAAGATGGGCGGCAAATGACGATCATCAATTTTCAGGGTAAGGAACTAAAACAGGGAGTGTTTGACGGCGAAACGCTCTGGAGTCATAATTTCATGTCTTTAAAGGCAGAAAAGAGCGATTCGGAAAGTACCGAGAACTTCAAACTTAACGCCAATGATTTTCCCGATGCCTTCATGAATTACAAGGAGAAGGGATATACAGCGGACTTTATGGGAAAGGATACGATCAATGGGATCGAAACGTTTAAGATTAAATTGATAAAGGAACCCATGATAATTGACGGTATTGAAAAAGAAGACAGCAGCTTTTATTTTTTTGACACTGAAAACAAGATGCTTATTGCGGTTCAGTCAGAAGTGATGTTCGGTCCCCAAAAGGGAACTACCCAACAGATTATCAGAACTGACTACAAGGAAGTTGAGGGCTTGTTATTCCCGTTTAGCGTAACACAGGGACTAAGAGATGGAGAATCCGCACCTATATTATTTGACAGCATAGAGATCAACCCAAACATAAACGCTAATGATTTTACCTTTCCTGAGAAATTGACTGAAGAATAGTTGAAATTACCTCAGTTTTAGTTTTTGAAGGTCATATCTGCCTGTAAATCAAATATCATCCGACTATTTGCCGATCCCTGATAAAAAGCAGGAAATCCTCGATTTGTGTTATATAATACCTTTTCCGAGAATAGATGACGGGATTTTATCTAAATGGCTTAATAATAATACGATTAACGCCGATTAATCCGCACTGGTAATAGTAATTTTCACCAGAACCTTTAACAACATTATTATGAAAGATATTATCTGGATCATCGTCGTCGTACTCATCATAGGATGGCTGATTGGCTTTGTTGCATTCCCGGCCGTAGGCGGCATTATTCACGCTTTACTGGTCATTGCTGTTATCCTTATAATTTACAAACTGGTGACAGGACGCAGTCTTTAATCTTTAAGAAAACGTGACTTGGGATACCTCATGATTGGGGTATCCTTTTCATGTTGGCAACTGTCGCATCAAGGTGAAGTAAAGATTGTGGAAAAAGGTTTTTCGTGCATTGACCAGCTTTGAAGCTTCTGTGATCATGCTTCGCTACCCCCATGATTTTCTTATGAAATCCTCACTATAGTTCTGTATCTTAGGTCTTGATATGAAAAAAATAAATCCTACCGTAATCGGGCAGATTTTTCTATTGACACTGATCATTGTTTCCGGAGGATTGATTGTCCTTAAAATGATTCCCTATATTTCCGGGGTACTTGGAGGGATCACCTTTTATATCATCTTCAGAAAATGGATGGTGAAATTGCTGGAGAAAGGATGGAAACGTACCTGGGCGGCACTTCTCATTCTGGTGGTATCATTTATTGGTATCTTCCTGCCGGTAGCCGGAGTTATTTTCATGCTGAGCAGTGAAATCGGGAATCTCGTTGACAAATCAGAAAGTGTCGTGAAGGCCGTTCAGGAACAGGTATTTGTACTTGAAAAAGCCATAGACTATGATGTTGCTTCAAAAATGGATCCTTCAGGGACATCGACCTGGATCACTGATAACCTTTCCAGCCTTGCCGGGGGAACATTTAATATGTTCATTTCTGTAGCCATTATGTATTTTTTACTTTATTATATGCTCACCACGCCAAAGGAAAAGGCCGAATCCTTTTTGACTTATATCCCCATAAGCAAGAGAAACCTGGCGGTTATAGGAAGGGAAACCCGTGCTATGGTTCGCTCCAATGCAATAGGAATTCCGTTGGTTGGACTGGCACAGGGAATTATTGCACTTATCGGCTTTTTTATTTTTGGCGTAGAAAATCCGCTATTTTGGTTTGTAATCGTGGCTATCGGGTCTATGGTGCCCTTTATTGGTACCATGCTGGGCTTTGTGCCTGTATTTATCCTGTCCCTTGCCAGTGGAAATGATTTTCAGGCATGGGGCGTGTTTATTTACGGGTTGGTGGTGGTCGGTTCAGCAGACAATATCATCCGCTTGTTCCTACTCAAAAAGCTGGACAACGTTCATCCTTTGATCACAGTTATCGGGGTGATCGTCGGTATTCCCCTGTTTGGTTTTATCGGACTTATTTTCGGCCCATTGCTGATCAGCTTATTCTTTATTATTATTCGGATCTACAAAATGCAATATGGCATTCTCGGAGAAAAAGGCAGTACTTGACGGTATTTTCCACTATTTATTCCCATCTTTTCAGAGAATATTTGGGCCGGATTGTAAACTTTTAGATCCCTTTGGGTATCCAATGAATGCTCATATGATCCCAGACTGATCACAGCGGTGAAATCATGATAATATCGAAACTTCCGGCTGCTGACAGACAATGTTGGCAAAGTCAGCCAACCGTTGAACCGGCTTCTGTTTTCAAATTCATAATTTCTTAATACAAGGATTGAAGTGCAGGCTTTCGCTGTAAAGATTGAAAATTGAACCAATTAAGAATGGCTGCAGGACACAATATTCAGAATATAAAACAGCCTTCTAACCGGAAGGAGTGGTACCGGTCAATAAAAGTAAAAAGGCCGGCAAAAGTAGCCGGCCAATTTTATCTAAAATTTTAATGTGTGTTATTGAATCGGAACAAATCCAAATTTCTGACCACCTACAGAGGCATCGGCCATGAGGCCGGCCTTAGGCATTGCAAATACCGCAACCCCGTCTTCATACTTGGCATTGACGGCAATTCCTGATTTTAGTGCAACGGCGGAAGCCTCAGCGGCAAAAGCAAAGGACTCCTCCTTGAACTTATTAAGTGAGGCTTCATCTTCAAAAAAGATGATTTCAGTAATCGCCTGTCCTCCGGCCTGAAGACCTACATTTAATTTCTTGAGATCGGCCATTCCCACTATGGCTCCGTTTTCATATACAACGCCATTTCCCGAAGCGGCACCCACTATAAAACCGCCCTTTCCCACATTGGGAAAAATGACGTATCCTGCAGCCGTATCAAAGAAATTCTCGAGTCCGGTTTCCATTTTAAGAATTTTGGCTTTTGCTTTCTCAGCATCTCTGATTATTTTCTGGTCCTTATTATTTTGTGAAAACGCCCCGGCGGCAACCAGTAAAAGTGTTATTGTGGTAATTATTCTTAATTTTTTCATTTAATCCATTTTAAGTTAATAGAAGTGCGATCCGTCTTTTTCAGAGATTGAAGGTGGTCATCCTCACGACGGATGTTTTTGCTCTAATAGTCAATAAATTTAGGAAATTTGGCGGCTTATTCGCAAGTTTTTTTACACTTAATATTGACCCCATTACGCCCGTCTCATTTATATAATTAGACATTCAATAAAAAGATATAGATGGCCGGTATTGACGAATGCTCTACCTCCGGAACATCCCAAATCTGGTTACTTCTATAAATTAATAGAAAATTAACCAAATTGATTTTCGTTACCCGTCTTTTTATACTATATTTAAGGAATCATCTCGGGGTGCTGTTATGAATTTAATAGCTGAGATCATACCCGCAGCTTTGGCAGATAATGCTGGCAAAGGAGGATGACAGCAAAGGGAACGGATAATGTGAAAAATCATTATTGTTCCCTTTGTGACTTTTATGGCACAGAGTTGATGTCCATTATAATGGCGGAAAAATGTTTATGTTGCCGTCGCACGGGAAATACCTACCGCCTTCATAAAAAGAATACCGGTCAGCGCTTAGTCCTGAAGAAGCCGTTTTGCAAGTTCGGACCATATACTTTTGGAATTCTTCAGATCACGGCTGTATCCTACCAGTTTAGACGCATAATCATCCACCTCGGTGACCTGAATGTCTATCGTATAATTTCCTCGTGCCTCCACCAATACCTTTCCCTTCTCGTCCAATGATAGCGGTACCGGGGCGAACCAATCGCTCATACAATTATAATTTGATCTCGCACCTCCTGCAGTTTCCAGAAAAGATTCTCCTTCTTCACCTTTTTTTAAAGAATATGTTTCACCCAACTTGATATTAGATAGTACTAATTCCATTTCTCCCAGGGTCCTACTTTTAATTTCGCCGGTCTTAGCCTGCCAGTAACCGCTGATATTTATTAAAATTAACAGGTCAAGGTTGTCGTCGCCCTTTCTGAGCTTGGCCTTGGACTTATGGATGACCAACCGGGCGGGTTGTAGTGTTAGCAGGCTACCTTCCTTATTGGTTCCGAAATCCAATAGAAGCGAAGAAGCCATTATTTCCTTACTCTCAGCCCCCTGTGAATCTAAAATAAAACGTTCTATCGCAATTTTATCGTAGGTGAGTTCCACCCCGGTATTGTTGGTATAAAAGTCGTCTCCTATATACTTCCCTCCGTAACTGGCAGTATACTTCCTACTCTCCGTTTCGAGATATTGCGATACACTTGTCACGGCAAAATCAATCACTTTTGGTACTATTGCGGTGGCAATTACACCAAACGGTGCAATCTCATTTCCACCCCTAACAGGTAGTACCCGCACCCGCTCTTCCTTCATTTGCATGGAATTTGGGTTTTTGGATGCACAACCCAGAAAGAAGCAACCGCAAATTGCCGTAAGTACCAGCGTCGGTATAACTTCAAGTAACGACTGACTACGCAGCCCAAACAACTGAAAGACCGGGGAGATGCGCAACATTGTCAGTTGTGCACTTCTTCTATGGAGATTTGAAAACCTCAAATTATATCCTGTTTGCGATTATTTACGGTAATACGTCGGCTATTGCCAATATAGGTAAATATTCCATTTCCGGCCATTCCTTTTTTCAGCCTTTTATGATCTGCAAGGTAGATGCAGTTCTTCCATCTACATTAGCCTCATTCAGTTACATAGGTGCGCAATATGTAGGAATGTCACAGGCGTATACCGAAAAGCCTTTTAAGAGTAGGTGTATTCAAATTCATGATTATGAGAACCTTTTTACTATTGCTGATTTTCCTGGTTTCAGCATTCCATAGCACGCTGCGCGCTTCCACGGAAATTCCTGAACCAAACCTTTATCCTGACTTCGGTAAGGATGCCCTTATCATTATATACGGGAAATCGACGGAAGCATCTGTCCGTACATTTCATTGCAGCGTAACTTCCTCCGGGACACTTACATCGGGCGGGATGACTGCCATCCTTACTCTCACGGTCTTCGGACCATGCAATTCTCTATTGGCCACTATGATGAGAAAAGCCATAGCCGATGCCCGGGCGGCATTTAAATAACCCATTTAAACTAAAAAATATGAAAAATATTCTGATCATACTCGTACTATTCACAGGTTTCTCAATGAACGCCTACACCCCGCCCCTATGGGAGCCGGAAAATTCCTGCCTGTCCAGAGAAGCTGACTCCCACTGCATGGTTATTACTATTGTTTCCGAATCGGTTCGGCAGGACCTGGAATTCCGCTTTGCATCAGAAGAGGAATTGCTGAAATTTGATCTTACTGAAGTTCAGAATGCGCTGATTGCACCGGACTTAGCCGCTGAAGATTGCAAGGTTTCGGTCACAGTAAAGGTGAGTGTTGGAATAGGCGCCAATTATGTGCAAGCCTCTGCTACTATCAGCGGTGTAAGTTGCTCCGCAGTTGTGAGCACTATTCAAAGGCTTAGGCAGGACTTAATGGATGCCATCAAATAATTTATATATCTGAACAAGAAGTGGCAAAATTTCAGTTTAAAATTTTGCCACTTTAATAGAGCATCGTATGAGATCTGTATACAAGATTTGTTCATTGTTTTTATGTGTATCCGCACCCCTTGGTGCACAGCATGGACAGCTTAAGGTTACTTATGATTTCTTCCTATCCCTTGCAGCCACGGAGCAGTATGTACCCGAATTGCTTGTTGGATCTGAATCGTCCCTATTTCTTTGGGGCGTTCCTGTTGCCAGCAACCGGGAAGTTAGTGAGGATGACTTATACATAGATTTAGGTGCTAATGACACTATTGGGAATTTTACCTATACAGATAAAGTAAAGGACAGCATGTTTACCAGAAGTCCCTTTCTCAGGGAAACCTATTTCTGCCTCCGTGAATCCATCCCGCAGCTGCCCTGGAAAATTTCTTCGGAAACCAAAAAGGTGGGTCCATACAACTGTGAGCGGGCCAGCGTCACCTTCCGCGGCAGAGAATATCAAGTTTGGTTTACTCGTGAGGTACCCGTTAATTCGGGACCATGGAAATTACAGGGATTGCCGGGACTTATTCTAGAAGCTGCTGACACTACTGGTGAGATCCGATTCCGTGTTAAATCCATTACCGCTCTTGATACAGTTTTCATACCTGATTTTAATGGCACAACCCCTGTATCAACGGACGAATTTGCCAATCACCAACGTTCCATCTCAAAAGAATTAACCCGGTTAATGATGTCCAAATTACCTCGGGATGCAACGGTTAGTATTACAGGCCAAAAGTCTATGGAATACTTTGATTAAACAGGTTGGAAATTCAATGGAATTACAATCAGAATAATGGCTCGTCCCAGACACAAAAGTTTAGATCAAAAAGCAGTGCAGGCCCTGAAGTTATTCTGTCTCCTTTTGGCTGGACATCATGCCCAATCCCAGCAGGTCATTGAAGGCATTGTAAGGGATTCTTCCGGGGCAACTGTTGCCAATGCCAATATCTATGTTCATTTAACCGGGAATCAGAAAATTATTTCCTATGCTTATTCCGACCGTCTTGGCAAGTATAATCTGGCCATTAACGATCCGGGTGAATACATGTTAAATGCTTCGGCCCTTTCCTATAAGCCCGCCCAGATAGTGATAAACGTGTCGATGCCACCAAAGGCCTCTGCCATCTCACAGGATATCACCCTGAATCCCTCACCCTTTGAGCTATCGGAAGTGATTCTCAACGCAGCGGTGCCTGTTCTTATTAAAAGGGATACTATAAGCATCAATACGGAACATTTTGTAGATGGTTCAGAACAAGTAGTGGAGGATGTTCTAAGAAAACTTCCGGGAATTGAAGTTTCCGGGGATGGAACAATTAAAGTACAGGGAAAGAGCATCGAAAAGGTAATGGTCGATGGGGATGACCTTTTTGAAAAAGGGTACAGACTATTGACTAAAAATCTTCATGCATCGGTGATTCAGAATGTTGAAATCATTGATAAATACTCTGAAAATTCACTTCTTAAGCAAGTAGAAGAAACCGATAAAATTGCTCTTAACCTTATTCTTAAGCCGGAAATCAAAGGTTCATTGTTTGGCAATATTTCCTTAGGATATGGCAACAGGGAATATTACGAAGAAAAGGCCAACCTCATCTCCTATCTGGATAAAACCAAATATTACCTCCTTGGGAATTTTAATAATATGGGAACGGATGTGACAGGCGATATGTTTCAATTATTGTATCCGCACCAATTTTCAGGTGCTACTTATATAGGTGACGGCCAAAAAGCTGAGCTCTTTACCCAAATTTCGGGTTATTCTCCTCCAATCGATCAAAGCCGGTATCATTATAATGATTCGGAATTACTTTCATTCAATACCATTTATAAGCCACGATCGGACTTGAAGTTTAAGGGCTTATGTTTTTTTAGTGCCGACGAAACCGATTTGTTCGGCAGCAGTACAACTTCCTATGATATTCCGCCCACAGCTTTTTCGAATACGGAGACTTATGCGCTGCGAAAATCCAGCAGGGCTCTTTCGGGTAAATGGGATGTCATATTTAGCCCGGATACAATTTCCAGATTGGAATATACCGGGTATTGGAATACGGGAAATTTCGATACCCGGACCATGTTATTATTTAACACCAAACCGTTGTCAGAAAAGTTAGAGAGCCGTACCGTATATCATGATCACAGATTTACGCTTACTCGAAAGATAAAAGCACGCGAAGTGTTCCAACTCACATGGAGATTTCTTCAGGATGATAAGCCTTCCGACTATCGTTCCAATACTTTCCTGCTGAGAGCGCTGTTCCCTTCTGAAATTGAGGGGGATACTTTGACTCAGCAGAGCAGGAGCATGCTAAAGTTTATCGGGGTGGAAGCGGCTTACCTTAAGAGGACTGCCCGGTATGAATCCCGTCTGGATCTCGGCTATTCACAGCGGCTATATAACCTGAGCAATCGACTTAATTACGGTGAAGGACAAGAAGTGCAGGAAAATGACAGTATTATTTTAAATGGAAAATTTGATCAGACCTTTCAGGATATTTACGGAAGATATAAATTCAGGTATGGTATCAGGAATGTTTCTTGGCGCTTTGAAGTTGATGCCCATCAACTTCATTCAGAAACCAGATATGATACGAATATCAAATCCCAGCGCCCTTTAATTGTGGTGCCACGTTTAGGATTGGGATGGGAGTTGAACAGAGCAAACAAATTCCTGGCTACATATACCTATAATACGGTGCCCATCCCATTTGAACGTATGTTACCCGGCTATGTTCTTTCCGGATTGCAAACATTGCACAAAGGGATCGCCGACTTTGAACTTATGCATGGTGACTTTTATATGCTCAGCTATACGCTGGGTAACTGGAGCGAAGCGCTTTTCCTTAATTCCAGTTTCATGTATAACAGAGAAAATAAATATCTTGGAACGAATGAAATAATCCATTCAAATTACACACTATCCACTCCTCTGTCGTTAAAAAATAAAAAATTCTACGCCCTGAATATCGCAATAGATGCTTTCGTTGGTCCCCTGATTACCAATTTCAAATTAAAAGCGAATATCTCCGGGCAAAATTATCAAACCAAATTGAACGCATCCGGGTTACAGTCCATACAAACCAATACGCAGCAGTATGGCTTTGAATTACGCTCCGCGTTTTCCGGTGTCTTTAATTTTCACCTGGGTTCCGAATGGACATTATATAAGGTAAGCGGATTCGGAGAGCGCACAAACATTATTAACAATTCATTCTTAGACCTGCAAAATCGGATCAGCGAGACATTTCATATCAATATAAGAAACGAATCTTACCATGTTGGGCGGCTTCGGGGCGTTGGAACCTGTTTTTTCACAGATATCAATGCGCAATTAGAGGTGATTCCACAGAAGATGCAAATGCATGTGAAATTGCGTAATCTTTGGGATACCCGAGACTATACCATTTATAACATCAATGATAGTGGAAGTTATAACGCTTCGTATGATTTATTGCCAAGGAGCCTGCTCCTGAGTTTCACTTACCGTTTCTAAATCCTGCCGGGCCATGACCTGGGCTTAAATCTGGGCCGTGTGATGCAAGAAGTTAAAGTATTCGCAAATTAATCAAATGCGAATCCTGTATAAATTCTGAAAATGAAAGCGTAGAGTACAACCGCCAGCATCAAAAAACTGAACCACGCAAATATCTTGAAGTAACGTTTTAAGATCAGGTGACCTAAGTTTTTAAAGCCTTCCTTGTAAATTTCACTTATAAGTAATAATGTCTTCATAGTAAATAGGTTTATGAGACAAAATTCCTACATTATTCTAAATAGTTCCCGCTAATATTGTTGAACTACAGAATTATAAGTTGTGTAACATTCCCTTGTGCCGTTTGTCGATTAAGTACCGTAAAACATGGTTAAAACCATCGATTCAAAATCCTGGCCATTTTCCTTTGAGATGGGTTGTTGTGCATTTCATCGATATCGTACGTAAGCGGTTGCCCATTTAATATATTCTCAAACCCGGAAAACAGAGTTTTGATAAGAGTGGCTATTGATAAATAATCACAATTTCTCTGGGAATAATCCGCAACCCTTAGCCATTAACTGTTGCATGACATACCTCAGAATCGTCTTAATCTGAAGCCTCATTGTATATAAAAGCTTTTATCCATCAGAACTTGGGACGGCTGAATTAATGAGATTCTTACATATTAACAGGAATACTTGTTAAATATAAAGGTATTTCTTCTAG
>JBGTMS010000173.1:0-13967 GCA_041743425.1 Zeaxanthinibacter sp.
TCCTGCACTATCCACCAAAGTGTCCAGGCCAAGTTGCTGACCGAACTCTTTAACAAAAGCCACTGCCCTGTCTTCCTTTTTGGAGGCCCTTGGGATATTGTTCAGTCTGACAAAATTTTTCCAGAGAATCCTTGGTTCTAGTTCACTGACGGTGGCGTTCATAATTTTGAATTAATGCCCAAAAATACGTTTTAAGCAACTACCTCTGAGTTATTTGGTTACTTTGGCCGCATGGATCACCGCTTAAAAAATGGAATTGCGATATCGCTCCTGCCTCAGGTCTTCATTGTCAAATGGCTGGGTTCCTATCCTGAGATCATTGAATCCTATTACAGTCTGGGTATTTACCCCATTATCTCGGAAACGTTAAGAGCGATGTACGGGTGGTTACCGTTTTCGGCAGGAGACATCATCTACACGCTCCTACTGTTTACGGGCATGCGATATATCTATCTTAATCGCCGGCGACTTCGGTGGAAACCGCTGCCGTTCCTGAGAAATATCCTCGTTGTCCTTTCAGTTGCCTATTTTACGTTTCACCTGCTTTGGGGATTGAATTATTACCGCCGCCCACTAAACAGAACCCTTGGGCTGCAATCGACCCACACATACTCGGAACTTACTGATTTTACCGAAAAACTGATTCTGGCCACTAACAGCATGCAACAAACGCTTGTTTCTGATAGTACACAGCCTGTAGCAATTCCCTACACAAAAATGGAATTCTTTGATAAGACCCGTGAGGGCTACTCGGACTTAAGGCAGGAATTTCCCAGGTTTGCCTATCATCAGCCAAGCGTCAAGTTGTCCCTCTTCAGCACCTTGTTATCTTATATGGGGTATGGAGGTTATCTGAACCCTTTTACCAATGAAGCACAGGTGAATTCACGGCTTCCTTCCTTCCGCTTTCCTGTGGTTGCAGGTCATGAGATAGGACATCAGATCGGTTATTCCGCCGAAAATGAAACCAATTTCGTGGGGTATCTCGTAACTTTAAAAAACCGGGATCCTTATCTGAAATACGCTGCAATGGCTTATGCCCTGAGTTACTGTCTCAATGAGATACACAATAGAGATGCATCCGCATTCCGCCTGCTTTATTCAAAGATTAATTCCGGGGTTCAGAAGAACTACGAGGAAATGAATGCGTTCTGGGAATCATACGCCAATCCATTGGAACCTGTCTTCAAAGGATTTTTTAACTCCTTTCTCAAAGCGAATAATCAACCTGCGGGACTACAGAGCTACAACATGGTAGTGTCTTTAATGGTCGCATACCATAAGAGACATCCATTTTAAGGCCTTGCTTTGAGCGTGCGAAGCAACTGATTGGGTCACGTCATAATTTAAGGACAGATGATCTCAATTTATACCCGTCAAACGAAATTTAGAAAACGCAGAGCCCTTAGGTGGAACAAGTCAGCACCGTACATTTTTTTGAGGCTCGGATCTGATTACGCTTTTATTTTCTTTCTATAAATTGACCTCTCTCAGGCCGGGAATAAAAGGAGTCCGGCCGGGCTGATGTGCTTAGTTTCACCTTATTGAAAGTTGCCGTATCCCTCGCTTTTAATAGGGTTCTTCCTTTGTAATCATGCCAGGTTATTGAAGCTGGCAGTAACAGGCCATCTACTTCCTGCCAGTTATTATAATGTATCCATTTTATGTTGTCAGAAGGGGCGCCGCTGCGGTAAGTAACGGTATAACCAAGCCAGGTCATCCTGTATGTTTCAGGGTCATAGTGCAGGTAATACTGATCCTTGGGTGAGGTGCCGACACCATCGCCAAAACCAATGCTTACACCTGGATATTGCCTTCCCTCAAACTCCAAATTTTGAGTTTCACCATATTGTATCCCTTTATCGCCCAGCACAAAAGGCATGGCGTAAAAATAAAACATGAGGTTATGATAAAAAATAGCGTCCCCATCATACTTCTTATCTTCCTCATCCAGCCATACCCGGCTTCCATCAAATCCCATGCTGTATGCCGGAGCTGTCACTTTATCCATTCTTGTTCGAAGATCTATGGTGTGAGTTTCAGGACCCGCTTCCTGGTCCATGACAAATGACAGCGTTTTTTGTTCCTGCCAGTTTTCCATGCCTCCATGGGCCTTAAAAATCTTCTGCATGGTTTCCGGGTACGCAGGGTCTTTCTCGATTTGGATTTCATCTGAAGCAGACCGTTGGATTTCAGATGATACATGCGCATCCTTACAATTGAGTATTCCAAACATAATGACAGGAAGCAGCGCGGAGATCATGAGTTTCATGGTGTAGTTTTTAGGTTTGTTTCTTTGTCGCCGGTAATTCTGAAAAATAACATATTACCCCCTATTTTTGCAACTATGAATGATGAAAAGTATATTTCCTCCCTACAAAATCCCGTGATTAAAAAGATCGTTCGCCTTAAGGAGAAAAAAAGGGGTCGTGACCTTTCCGGTGAATTTATACTGGAAGGGCGGAGGGAATTGGAAATGGCGCTTAAAGGTGGCTACGAGCTGCGCAGTCTCTTTTTTTATGCAGCAATCATCAGCAGGGATGAAGTGGAAACATTATCAGGAGGCAATGTCGTGGTTATTGAGCTGAGTCAGGAGGTTTACCAGAGGATCGCTTACAGAGAAAAAACGGAAGGTATTCTGGCGCTTTCTGTTTCCAAATCACATGACCTCAACAGGCTGAAAATCTCCAAAGAAAATAGCCTGATCCTGATCGCTGAATCTCCGGAAAAACCAGGAAATATAGGGGCACTGCTGCGGACCGCGGACGCGGCCGGGCTCGATGCGGTGATCATTGCCGATCCAAAAGGCGATCTGTATAACCCGAATGTCATCCGATCAAGCGTAGGCTGTCTCTTTACGGTAGCTGTAGGGCTGGGCACCACCGCCGCAGTGCTTCAATTTCTGCAAGAGAGGAAGATCAGTCTCATCACAGCATCTCTGCAAGCCACCACCCTATACACCGAAATAGATTTCAACAGGTCGTGCGCCATAGCGGTTGGAACGGAATCTACGGGTCTTACTGACATCTGGAGCAGGCAAGCTGAAATGCAAGTAATCATTCCAATGCAGGGGGAAATCGACTCTATGAATGTTTCCGTTTCCGCCGCAATACTTATCTTTGAAGCAAAGAGGCAGAGGGGATTCCGGTTTCATAATACACCACATAAATAATCCGTCCCCGGACGGATGAACTACTTTTACGAATTTCTCTCAGAAGATTACCTTTTATTAAAACAGCGTATAGATAATTGAATCAATGAATAGCACCATCTTATATTATTGCATCATCGGCATCCTGATTCTGCAGTTTATTATTGAGGGGATATTGAATTATCTCAATGCGCAAAAATTCAACGATCCGGTTCCTACTGATCTGAATGATGTTTTCGATCGGGACGAGTACCTCAAAGCGCAAAAATATAAGAGTGTCAACTATCGTTTCGGAATGCTTTCTTCCTTGTTTTCTTTGTGCGTCACTCTATCATTTCTGATGTTTGGAGGATTCGAATGGGCAGACAGTCTTGCCAGGGAGATAACGGATCATCCTGTTCCTATGGCCCTTATTTTCTTCGGTATCATTATGATTGCCAGTGATATAATTTCAACTCCGTTTTCCTACTACCACACATTTATCATTGAAGAAAGGTTTGGATTTAACACCTCTACGCCCAGGTTATTTTTTGCCGATAAATTGAAAGGCCTTCTTATGATGGTGTTCGTTGGCGGGAGTATCCTGGCGCTGATTATCTTTTTTTTCCAGTGGGCAGGTACAGGCTTCTGGTTGTACGCATGGGCACTCATCGCGATTTTTACCTTGTTTATGAATCTTTTTTATGCCAGGATTATTGTTCCCATTTTTAATAAGCAAACCCCATTGCAGGATGGCACCTTAAAAAGCCACATCGAGCATTATGTGCGTAACGTGGGATTTGAACTTAAGAATATCTATGTTATTGATGGTTCAAAAAGGTCCACCAAAGCCAATGCCTATTTTTCAGGATTCGGGAAGGAAAAGCGGATCACTTTGTTTGATACATTGATCAAGGATCTGGAAGAAGATGAAATTGTCGCGGTTCTGGCTCATGAGGTGGGTCATTATAAGCGGCATCACATCCTGTTCAATCTTACCGCTTCCATAATGATGACGGGATTCACGCTTTACCTTCTTTCCCTCTTTATCAATATTCCTGCCGTATCAATGGCCATTGGCGTTTCTCAACCGAGTTTTCATGCGGCCCTGATTGGTTTCGGTATTCTCTACAGTCCGATCTCCGAACTAACAGGGTTGGTCATGAATTATTTGTCGAGAAAGTACGAATATGAAGCTGACGATTTTGCCAGGTCCACTTTTGCCGCTTCACCCTTGATCAGTTCTCTCAAAAAGCTTTCCCGGAACAGTCTCAGTAATCTTACCCCGCATCCCGCATACGTTTTCATGCACTATTCACATCCCCCGTTAATTAACCGGATCCGAAATCTCAAATCGGTCTGAATAATCCTTTCCGTACGCGCCAGGTGCTGGGGTGGGTCATGTCATAAATCAGGGTGTGATTTTTGTTGCGAACTAAAAAAGTTTGTGGTAATTTTAATATACCTTCTGCCGACAACATCCGAAGAACCGCCTGCTACAGGTCTTAGTTAAAAAGTGTTCTTGGGGACTGAGAGAATGACCTCCTCCTCTTTTAAGATGCATTGATTTATTTATGAGTACAGAAACTGCTTTAGAGAAAGAAAACAAGGAAATTACCAGGCAATACAAGGAATTGCTGCGGGTAAGTTATCAGGCGTTGTCCAAAGATGATAAAAAGCTGATCCGTGCTGCCTTTGATGTAGCCGTGGATGCTCATAAACTCCAGCGAAGGAAAACCGGTGGCGCTTATATTTTTCATCCCCTCGCCGTAGCAAAGATCGTTGCCTCTGAAATAGGTCTGGATGCGGTTTCCATCGCTTCCGCCCTGTTGCACGATGTTGTGGAGGATACCCCTTACACCTTACCCGACATTGAACGGATGTTTGGCGAAACCATTGCCAGGATCGTAAACGGCCTGACAAAGATTGCCCATCTCAACAAGGACATGAATATCTCCCAACAAGCGGAGAATTTCCGGAAGATGCTGCTTACCCTAAATGATGATGCAAGGGTGATCATCATAAAAATAGCTGACAGGTACCATAATATGCTGACGATGGATGTCATGCCTGAGCATAAACAGGTGAAAATCGCCTCAGAAACACTCTATATATACGCTCCCCTGGCCCACCGAATAGGCCTTTACAATATCAAGACGGAGCTTGAGGATCTCAGCCTGAAATATACCGAACCGGAAGTGTACAAAGATATCCTCGGCAAAATTGAAGTCACCAAAGAGGGGCAGAAAGCATATATCGACAACTTTTCTTCCATTATTAAGGACTCACTCGATAAGGAGCAACTCAGTTACTACATTAAGGGTCGGATGAAATCCATTTATTCCATCCGTAAAAAAATGTTGGCGCAGCATGTATCCTTTGATGAAATTTATGACAAATTCGCCATCAGGATCATCTACGATTCTGACAAGGTAAATGAAAAATTTCTCGCCTGGAAAATATATTCCATTGTCACAGATCATTTCACCCCCAATCCTATCCGTCTTCGCGACTGGATTTCTTCTCCTAAATCGACAGGTTATGAGGCCCTCCATATTACGGTCATGGGTCCCGAAGGGAAATGGGTGGAAGTTCAGATCCGAAGTGAAAGAATGCACGAAATTGCGGAAAAGGGGTACGCGGCACATTTTAAATACAAGCACGGTTCCCAGAAGGAACAGGGAATTGAAGTGTGGCTGAACCGCTTGCAGGAGGCCCTCGAAACGTCCAATGGGAATGCGGTGGACTTTGTGGAAGAATTCAAGCTCAACCTTTACTCGAAAGAAATCTTTGTCTTTACTCCAAGAGGGGAATTAAAATCCTTGCCAAAAGGAGCCACCCCTCTGGACCTGGCTTTTCATATTCACACTGAGATCGGAATGCACACCCGAGGCGCAAAAGTCAATGGGAAATTGGTGCCCCTGAATACGGTACTTCACAGCGGCGACCAGGTAGAAATCATTACTTCTGAAAGTGCCCGACCGAATCAAAACTGGCTGGACTATGCGACTACCGCAAGGGCACGTGCAAAAATTCGCTCTTCTCTTAGGGAAGAGAAAAAGCAGGTATCCCAGGAAGGAAAGGAAATCCTGCGCAGGAAGTTGAAGACGCAGAAGATTACCCTGGGGGAGGATGTTATCAATAAAATGGTGGTTTATTTTAAGCTGAATACCAGTCTCGATCTTTTTTACAGGGTCGGGATAGGTGCCATGGATAATCAGATGATCAAGGACTTTGCTTCTTCTTACAATAATGCCTTCATCAGTTTTTTCAAAAATAAAATCCGCAGAAAAGCAATCCCAGAAAATATTGACAAAGATGAAATCACTTCCAAATATGATATGCTTGTGTTTGGAAAAGAAGAGGAAAAACTCAATTATACCCTTTCCAAATGCTGTACCCCGATTCCGGGAGATGAGGTTTTCGGATTTATCAGCGTCAACGAGGGTATTAAAGTGCATAAAAAGAATTGTCCCAATGCCATCGCCCTTCAATCAAACTATGCTTACCGCATCATAGGCGCCAAATGGATAGATTCGTCTCAGGAGGAATTTACCTCGGAAATAAAGCTTACAGGGATAGACAACCTTGGGCTGATGAATGAAATTACAGAGATCATTTCTGACAACATGCACGTGAATATGAGGAATCTCAATTTCAGTACGGATGGGGGTACCTTCACGGGAAGGATTACCGTAGTGGTAAAAAACAAGTCCATTCTTAAAAAGCTGATTGAGCACCTCAGGCAGATAAACGGCATTGATAAAGTGACAAGAATTTAAATATTAACTGTACATTTGTAGCTTGACGAAGTGATAAACTTGCCATGGCGAACAACAAGGATCAGGAAATCGTAAAGAGCGTGTTTACGGCCTTTTTAGAGGATAATGGGCACAGGAAAACGCCCGAGCGCTACGCCATACTTCAGGAAATTTACGAGAGCGAAAAACACTTTGATATAGAATCCCTCTATATCAATATGAAAAACAAAAATTACAGGGTGAGCAGGGCTACCCTATATAATACCATCGAACTTTTACTCGGCTGTAAACTGGTAAGAAAACATCAGTTTGGTAAGAACCAGGCCCAATACGAGAAATCATATTTTGACCGGCAGCATGATCACGTTATCCTCACCGATACAGGGGAGGTTGTCGAATTCTGCGATCCAAGAATTCAGACTATAAAAAAAACTATCGAGGAAGTTTTTGATATTAAAATAACCAACCATTCGCTTTACTTCTACGGCACTCGCAACACGAAGGAAAAAGCAAACATTAACCAAAAAGATTAAATGGCGGTAGATTTACTACTAGGACTGCAGTGGGGTGACGAGGGTAAGGGAAAAATTGTAGATGTACTGACTAAAGGGTACGACATAATCGCTCGTTTTCAGGGCGGACCTAATGCGGGTCATACCCTGGAATTTGATGGAATTAAGCACGTCCTCCACACCATCCCGTCGGGCATCTTTCATAAAAATGCGGTCAACGTGGTGGGTAATGGCGTCGTGATAGATCCAGTTGTTTTCCGGAAAGAGCTGGAAAATCTTGAAAAATTTCATATCGACTTTAAAGGACGGCTTCTGATTTCACGGAAGGCGCACCTGATTCTCCCTACACACAGATTGCTTGACGCGGCCTCTGAAGCCTCAAAAGGAAAAGCGAAAATTGGTTCCACCCTTAAGGGGATAGGACCCACCTACATGGATAAGACGGGCCGTAACGGGTTACGGGTGGGTGACCTTGAAATGGATAACTGGAAGGATAAGTACAGGGCTCTTGCGGATAAGCACGAAGCTATGATCGATTTTTATAATGTCGATCTGGAATATCATCTTGACGAATTGGAAGCCGATTTTATGTCGGCTGTAAATGCTCTTAAAGACCTGGAATTTATCGATAGTGAAGAATTTCTCTTTCAGGCGCAGGTCTCAGGCAGGAAAATCCTGGCAGAAGGGGCACAGGGCTCTATGCTGGACATTGATTTCGGAACCTATCCGTATGTGACTTCATCCAATACCACAGCTGCCGGAGCCTGTACTGGTCTCGGCGTCGCACCTAATGACATAGGCAGGGTCTTCGGAATTTTTAAAGCCTATGCAACCAGAGTAGGGAGCGGGCCATTCCCAACCGAATTGTTTGATGAAACCGGAGCGACCATGGGAAGAGTGGGTAAAGAATTCGGCGCTACTACAGGTCGGCCAAGACGTTGTGGATGGTTAGATCTCGTTGCTCTTAAATACGCCGTAAGGATCAATGGGGTGACAGAACTCATGATGATGAAGGCAGACGTACTTTCCGGCTTCGACACGGTAAAGGTGTGTACGGCCTATGAATACAAGGGGAAAAGAATAGCGCATCTTCCTTATAATATCGAATCAGAAAACGTTCTTCCCGTTTATATTGAAATGGCTGGCTGGAAGGAGGTTCTCACCCAGATGACCCAGGCATCGGATTTACCCCGTTCACTGAATGACTACATCGATTTCCTGGAATCTGAATTAAAGGTACCGGTAAAACTGGTTTCAGTAGGGCCGGACCGAAAGCAGACCATTCAAAGGTAGTGCGTTTCACCGCCTGGTGAAGCACTTCTGTTTCTGTTGAAAAAATTCCACGAGAGGGGATAAGATTCCTGGAATGATCGATAGAAAATGCGCGAAATATCTTATTTTGCAGTAATGATTCAGAAAAATAAGAGAAGGGATTTCATCAAAACAACGGCCATAGCCGGTGCAGGCACTGTTTTACCTCAGTGGACTTTCGGCATAGGGAATTCAAATGAAATGAAAGCTGAAGACATTGTAGGTCACGGGAGTTACAGATATAAGGTGGATAAGCATTGGGGAGTTCAGGACCCTTCCAAAATCCCGGTAAATGACTGCCATGAAATGGTGCTCGACAGTCGGGGCAGGATCCTCATGACCACCACAGGAAAAGACAATGACAATATTATCATATATGACCGTTCCGGGAAAGTCCTGGATTCCTGGGGCAGAGAATTTCCAGGAGCTCATGGCCTGACTATCAGCGGAGAAGGATCAGATCAGCATCTTTTTATTACAGACCCGGAAACCCATAAAGTATGTAAGACCACTATGGACGGCCGGATCCTGCTGACATTAACCAGGCCCAGGGAAGTGGCCGGATACAACAGTGACTACCAGTTCAAGCCAACTGAGACCGCCATCGGCCCCAATGGGGATATCTATGTTGCGGATGGATATGGGCAGAACTTTATCATCCAGTATACCTCGTCCGGAGAATATATCAGACACTTTGGGGGCACCGGTGAGACCGATGCTGAATTCAATTGTTGTCATGGGATTACACTTGACAACCGACGGCCGGGAGAGCTTTCATTGCTGATCACGTCACGGGCGAGTCAGCAGTTCAAACGATTTACACTGGATGGGCAGCATACGGAGACCATTACACTCCCCGGATGCTCCATCTGCAGGCCGGTTATTCAGGATAAGCATTTATTATTTGCGGTAATTGTGACCAAAACCTGGGAGGCCTATGATGGGATGCTCGCTGTCCTGGATGAGAAGAACAGAGTGGTTTCATTTCCGGGTGGCAGTGCCCCTGAATATGATGCGAACAATGTTCTTAAACCTCCTACATATGACGGTAGTACGTTCCGGAATCCACATGATGTGCTTGCGGATGCAGATGGCAATCTCTATATACCACAATGGGCATCAGAAAAAAGTTATCCTGTAAAATTACACCGGATCTAATCCTTTGAAGAGAATTACTTCCAGGCCAAAGAAGCAAGAGGGGCAAATACTAAATCCCTCTTAATAGTGGGATCACTCTTCCTAAAAAACTTATTTTTGGATAAAATTCTGGCCTTGAAACGCGCCCTGACAAGCCTTTTACTGTCTTTTTCCATAGTTACCGTATTTTCCCAGGAACAACCGCAGGAAAAAAAGGAGATCAATATCGTTTACGGCGCCAATTTTACCAAGGATGAGGCCAAATATCCAGGCGCTGCCATTTTCAGCAAAGATACCAGACAAGTGCAGTTTGAGCACCAGGGAGCCGATCTGTTTTGCGATATTGCCATCTTCTACCAGAAAGAGAACCGGCTGCGCGCAATAGGTAACATTCGCATGCATCAGGGAGACTCTGTTCAGATGACAAGCAATAAGATTGACTACGACGGCAATACCAAACTGGCAAAGGCCCGGGAGTCTGTTGTTCTGAAAAATGCTCAGATGACCCTGAGGACGGATACACTTTATTTTGACAGGGAAAAGCAGGAATCCTACTATAACACCTCGGGTATCGTGGTCGACTCAGCCAATACGCTTACCAGTGAAATCGGGCGTTACTATATGGTTGCAAAAAAGTACCAGTTCCTTGACAGCGTTCACATCCGCAACCCTGAATATACACTGGATTCTGAACAGCTTGATTATTATACTACTTCTAAGAATGCCTATATGTACGGGCCTTCCACCATTACCGGAAAGACCTATAAAATTTATTGTGAACGCGGATTTTATGATACGAGGGTGGAACAGGGCTATGGCATAAAGAACACCCGGATTGACTATAACAACCGCATCATCGAAGGCGACAGTGTTTATTTTGACAAAGCGACGGAGTTTGCCTCGGCCACCAACAATATTAAAGTCACAGACACAATAAACCAGGGCGTTATAAGGGCGCATTACGCAGAAGTTTTTAAAGAAAAGGATTCCGTTTTTGCTACCAAGAGAGCGGTTTCCATAACACTTGTAGAACAGGATTCACTTTATATGCACGGCGATACGCTGATGATTACCGGCAAGCCTGGCGCCCGCATACTCAGAGCCTTCAGGAATGCGAAATTCTATAAAACGGATCTCAGCGGAAAGTGTGATTCCATCCATTCCGCGGAGGAAACCGGGATCACCCGCTTAATCAGGAATCCGGTACTCTGGAATGTTGAAAATCAGATGACCGGTGACAGCATCCATTTGCTGACCGATCTGGAAACCGAGAAAATGGATTCGCTGAAAGTACTTGAAAATGCCTTTATCATTTCCCTGGACAGTATAAGTAAGACTGGGTACAACCAGGCAAAGGGAAAGGACCTTTTCGGCAAATTTATTGACAACGAGCTTAAAATTGTAGACCTGGTAAAAAATACCGAAGTTATCTATTATCTGTATAATGATGACGACGAACTTGTGGGTATTGATAAGACGATTTGCAGTTCCATTCGAATGACTATGGCGAAGAACGATATTGAGGACATCACCTTTTTCACAAATCCGGAAGGAGATATTTTTCCGGAGCAGGACATCCCTGAAAACAGCAGAATTCTCAAGGGGTTTGTCTGGCGCGGGGAAGAACGGATATTGACAAAGGAAGATATTTTTGATGAGGATGACAATTCAATCGTTTTACCCGTTATCAGGGGGATAGACCACTCCATTGATATTGACGCCGAGGAAGAAGAACGGAGCAGAAATCCGGGAGATCCGGTCAACCGTATTCCGGAAGCGGATCCGGCCGGCCTTCCGTCCGGTAAGGTCATTCAACGGAAAGTAAAATCCACAGAAAATTAGGATGCAAATCTCAAAGAAAGCCCTTGCCCCGGCAGCCTGTGATCCCTATGCCCAATGAAAGATGAATTTATACGATTTCAGGCTCAAACTTCCCCATTTCCTATGGGTTTGGAAATTTCGCGGGCACTGGGAAGTTATATTTTTGATTCCGACGGCAAGGCGTACCTCGATTTTGTAGCAGGGGTCTCAGCATGCAATCTTGGACATTGTCATCCTAAGGTGGTGGCCGCCATACAGGAACAAACCGCCAAATATATGCATGTGATGGTCTACGGGGAATTTATTCAGGGTCCTGCCCTGGATTACACCAGATTCCTTGCCTCCAGACTTCCTCAGGAACTGGAAACCACCTACCTGGTGAATTCAGGCACCGAAGCCATTGAAGGTGCCCTCAAACTCGCAAGAAGGGCGACCGGGAGGTCAGAGATCATCGCTGCGCGGAATGCCTATCACGGAAATACCATGGGCAGTCTTAGCCTGATGGGAATGGAATCTCGGAAAGCCCCGTTCAGGCCCTTACTACCTGACATTTCTTATATCTCATTCAATAATTTAACCGATCTGGAAAAAATTACCCGCCGAACGGCCGCAATCATTCTTGAAACCATTCAGGGTGGTGCCGGATTTATAGTCCCGCTGCCCGGATATCTGGAAGCCGTCAGAAAACGCTGTGACGAGATTGGCAGCCTTCTTATTCTGGATGAGATACAACCCGGATTTGGAAGAACAGGTAAGTTGTTCGCCTTTGAACACTACCATTGTATTCCAGACATATTGGTTATGGGTAAAGGCATGGCTTCAGGCCTGCCGGTAGGCGGTTTTACAGCTTCAAAAAACCTCATGTCCTGTCTTTCAGACCAACCCAAAATGGGGCATATAACTACATTCGGGGGAAATCCCGTCATTGCAGCTGCCTGCCTCGCCAGCCTGAAGGAAATTACTTCCACAGATCTTATCCCGGCTACTCTGGTAAAGGAGCAAATATTTCGGGACCACCTCAGGCATAAGTTAATTAAAGAGATTCGCGGGAAGGGTCTGATGCTCGCTGTTATCCTGGAGGAAGCATCCCTTGCTGACGCCGTCATTAATGAATGTATGCGGCGCGGGCTGCTTCTTTTCTGGCTGCTGTTCGAACCCCGAGCCCTGAGAATTTCCCCGCCCCTCACGATAACTGCGGAAGAAATCGAAAAAGGATGTGATCTTATTTTGGAAGTTTTGGATGATATTACGCAATAATTTGTTAACTAATTTGTTAATAATATAGCCGAAAATTGGAATAATCGGTGGTCTCAAAAGGACTATTTTTAGTTCCGAAGTTTAACCAAGCACCGCAGTATGGCGTTAGACCCTAATGAAAAACCCAACCAGCCCATAGCCAAGTTTGAATCCATGCTCAAGACAGATGATATCTACTTCTTTGACGCTGAAGACTTTGAAGACATCATCCACCACTACCTCAACAACGGCAAAATTTCCCTGGCAAAAAAGGCCATAAAGATCGGGCTCCAGCAACATCCGGATGCCATAGATATCAAGTTATTGCATATAGAAGTTCTTGTCTTCGAAAATAATCTTGATCCTGCAGAAAAACTGCTGGATCAGTTGCAATTACTGGATAGCAGCAACGAGGAAATCTATATCCAAAAGGCCAATATATTCTCCAAAAAGGACAATCACGAGGCTGCCATCATTCTCCTTCAAAGGGCTCTTGAACTGGCCGAGGATAGTTATGATATTTATTCCCTCCTTGGGATGGAATACCTCTTTATGGACGATTTTGAACGGGCAAAAGAGAATTTTATCAAATGTGTAGACTTTGATGAAGAAGATTATTCGTCGTTCTACAATGTCATTTATTGTTTCGAGTTTTTAGAAGATTTCGATGGAGCGATATATTACCTCAATGAATATCTGGAACGGCACCCTTATTGTCAGGTAGCCTGGCACCAGCTGGGTAAACAATATTATTTGAAGAGGATGCTTCCTGAAGCGCTTGGGGCATTCGATTTTGCCATCATTTGTGACGATACTTTCATTGGAGCGTATTTTGAGAAGGGGAAAGTGCTTGAAAAAATGGGGCGATTTAATGAGGCCATTGAGAATTATGAGTTTACCATTAAAATTGAAGATCCCACTTCCCACGCCTACCTGGGTATTGGAAGGTGCCATGAAAAACTAAAAAATGACGACCTGGCCAAATACTACTACTACCAGACGGTTCATGAAGATCCGCTATTGGACAAAGGTTGGTTGGCGATTACGGATTTTTACAGC
>JBGTMS010000174.1:0-56929 GCA_041743425.1 Zeaxanthinibacter sp.
CCCTGAGGGTCACGGTTACGCACAAGATACTGGAAGAAAGTGTGGAATGGCTCCGTTATGATTTTCGCGAACAGACTGAAAATTCTGCAGTGATTGCCTTGTCCTGGGAAAAGCGAATGATCCCTTTTAAAGTGGAGGTAAATACACAGAAACTGCAAATTGCCGCATTTGTAAATGATTTTAAAACTACCAGGCCACCGGAGGATTATATCCAGGCTGCCAACTATTGCCTGCGGCACAATATAGCACTGGATACAGCACTCGCCTGGATGGACAGGGCCATTTACTTCAGGATAATGGGTCAAAAAACTTTCAGGACGTTCAGCACCAAAGCGGCGATCCTTTTAAAACTGGAAAGAAAACAGGAAGCTGACGCTCTGATGCAGGAAGCATTACCACTTGGGACCGCAATGGATGTGCATTTTTATGCCCGAACCCTGCTCACTGCCGGACAAACACAAGCCGCATTTACCGTTTTTAAATCCAACTATGAAAAGTACCCTGAGGAATTTGTTACCAATGTCGGAATGGGCCGGGCACATTCGGCCATAAAAGAGTTTAAAAAGGCAAATACGTATCTGCGGCAAGCCCTTCCAAAGGCCCCGGATAATTTAAATAAGACTTCTGTGGAGCGTATGATCGAGGATCTCAATCAGAACAGGGACATTAATGTGCCGCGGCAATAATCCTGAAGCCATTTTATATCCCCCGGACAATTCGATTCCCTGCCGGTCTGTATTTCCAAATTTCATTCCGGGCAAATACTGCAGTAACCGGTCAGCATTGAAGCAGGTGTTAAACAACGGCTTTATCAGCAAAAACAATAAAAAAACGATGTTCGGAATTTTTTGATGCCAAAAGTCTATGCAAAGTTTTGCATAGATTTACCGTCTGGTAAACGTTATTTAAATATTCGTAAACCTGCCCTCCAATGATTTTTAAGATAAATATCGGGCTTGTTTAACAGAAGGCCTGAAACAGAAAGGGTTCCGGCTTGCCAACAGTAGCTCATTCTAATTTTATTACAAAACATCAAATGTCCATATCTGGCAATGGTTATTTCTTACTAATGTTTCTGTGTGGCGGTCTCCTTACCTTCAGGTCGCAGGATGTACGCATACATTCACATAATGACTATCTGCAAAAGATACCTTTTTGGCACGCTTTTTCAGCCGGAGCACAATCGGTGGAAGTGGATATTTATTTGAGAAATGACACCTTATTCGCCACCCACAGCCTGGATGAGATCCGGGTGGACAGAACCCTGGAAAACCTCTATTTGCAACCGATACGGACCGTAATGGATCTTGGATTTGATGATGAAAGCAGGCTTCAACTCCTTGTCGATATAAAATCGGAGACCCATAGTACCCTTGAAAAATTGCTGAGTGTAATCAAACCTTATGAGGCGTATTTTCTGAACGGGAAGGTGGCAGTCGTCATATCAGGGAACCGACCTGATGAGCAACGTTATCACGAATATCCCGCCTTTGTCAGATTCGATTATCAAAGTCTTGAGCCTATAAAGGAGGCAGAAGTGTGGGATAAAATTGCTTTGATCAGCCTCGATTTTAAAAAGGTTTCGGACTGGGATGGGAAGACAACCCTGAAGCAAAGGGAGAAGGCGGTCATCCAGGCCGTTATAGACAAGGCCCATTCCTATGGAAAGCCTTTCAGATTCTGGGGCACACCGGACACCATGAAAGCCTGGAAAATGTTTGCCACCTGGGGGGTGGATTATATCAATACGGATCGTCCCGGCGATTGTACGCTTTATTTTAACTCCCTGAACTGACCACTTACTATAAAATGGGGATCTCAATACTCCTGAGGGAATGAGATCACTAACTCGCACCCTACGAGATCAAATCAGGCCATTTGATGCCCGCCTCCAGAGTGTTTTCTCCTTCCTTCCGGAGAGCCCGGAACCCAGGCTTCTAAAATAAATCAATGGAATTATTTTATAGATTCAAAATATATTATTAGGTTTGTCTAAATATTTTATTAGCTAATATCACTATTATATTTAGACTAAATGAAATTAGGTGCCTTCCTTATCCTCTTTAGCCTGGCTGTGGTCTCGGGACAGCAGAAGGCTACCATTTCGGGTACCGTTACATCTCATGGCCGGCCAGTGCCATACGCGACTGTATATATTAAAGGAGGCACGTCAGGTGCCAGTACTGACATGGCAGGGAAATTTTCCTTTTTGGCATTTCCCGGGAAATTAAAGATCGTAGCCCAGTCCCAGGGCTATCGCTCCCAGGTAAAAAATCTCAATTTGGAGTCCGCCGCTCCAATAGAAATGGATTTCGAATTGCAGGAGGGTAGTGAGGCCCTGGATGAGGTGGTCGTCACCGGTACCCGGACAGAAAAGCGACGGACCGATTCGCCCGTCATCGTCAACCTCATCAGCAGTGAAACACTGGATAAGGTAGTAGCGACAAATTTGTCCGAGGGCCTGCGTTTTCAGCCGGGCTTAAGGGTGGAAACAGATTGTCAGACCTGCAATTATACCCAACTAAGAATGAATGGGTTGCAGGGAGGATACTCACAGATCCTTATCAACGGACGGCCCATTTTCAGTCCGCTTACCGGGTTGTACGGTCTTGAACAAATTCCTGTTAATATGATTGAGCGTATTGAGGTTGTCCGCGGTGGGGTGTCTGCTCTTTACGGTTCCAGTGCCATCGGAGGGACCGTCAATGTAATTACCAAAATTCCAAGGACGGACAATTATGATCTCACCTATACATTCCAAAATCTGGAGGGCACCAGTGATCATCTGTTAAATGGGAACGCAACGGTGGTGAACCGGGATAGTGATGCCGGTGCAACTTTCTTTATCAGCAAAAGGGACAGGGAAGCTTTTGATTCAAATCAGGATAATTTTTCCGAACTGCCCGAGCTCAAGAACAATTCCTTCGGCATGAATGCTTTTTACCTTCCAACCATAAATTCCAAATTAGAGCTGAGCCTCAGCAGTATCAATGAATACCGCTATGGCGGGGAAATAGTGGATTCCCCCGCCCATTTGGCAGAGCAATCAGAGGAACGTACCCACAATGTTCTGATGGGCAATCTGGATTATCAGCTCAACTTCAATAAGAATGGAAGCGCATTGATACTCTATTACGGAGGACAGCGGACGGATCGTGATCATTACACCGGGATTATTCCGGAAAACGCCGAAGATCGAGCGTTATTTTTTGCAGCCCCGCCCTACGGGACCTCCCTGGTACTAACTCATCAGGGCGGTGCTCAATACAATCACAGAGTTGACGAATTTATAGGAGGCTCCACCGTCCTTACAGGGGGGGCGGAATATGTCTATGACGATGTCCTTGATGTGATACCATCTTATGACTACCTCATCGACCAAACCACAAAAAATATGGGATTTTTTGCCCAGAATGATTGGGATATCAGTTCACAACTAAATTTCCTTTCCGGCTTCAGGATCGACCGTCATAATTTGGTGGATGAGGCCATTTTCAGTCCGCGAATTTCCTTATTGTATAAGCTGAGAGAGAGCACACAGTTCCGATTGGGCTGGGGAACCGGCTTCCGGGCCCCCCAGGCTTTTGATACTGACCTGCATATCGCTTTTGCCGGAGGTGGGGTATCAAGGATTTCATTGGCAGAGAATTTGATGAAAGAACGATCTAACAGCTTTACCGCCTCAGTTAATTTTGATAAGGCTACTGAACATTTTATAGCAGGATTTACTGTGGAAGGATTTTATACCCACCTGAAAGATGCCTATTATCTGTATCCATTGGGGCAGGATGAATTCGGGCAACGGTTCGAAAAAAGAAATGGCAGCGGGGCTACCGTTCAGGGACTTACCCTGGAGGGACGCGCAAATTTTGACTATGTTTTTCAGCTGGATGCCGGATATACGCTGCAATCCAGTCTTTTTGCGGATCCCGTGCATACTATTGAAGGGCTGGAACCAAAAAAGGAATTCCTGAGAACTCCGAATGCTTATGGCTATGCTACATTTACCTATACCCCGACAAAAAACTGGAGTGCCACCGCGAATGTGGTGCATACCGGTAGAATGGATATAGCTCATTTTGCTGCACCGGGCACAGGTCAGAATATTGACACCTATTTCACGACCCCATCCTTTACAGAGTTGAGCCTGCGGGTTGGCTATACCCTGGAAATGGAGAAAATAAATACGGGGTTCGAACTCTTCGGTGGGATGAAAAATATCACCAATGCCTATCAGGATGATTTTGACCTGGGTAAAAACCGGGACAGCAACTATGTCTATGGGCCTTCAGCGCCAAGAACTTTATTTCTAGGTCTAAAAATTAAATCGATCTAAATGAGAATCATACGCATCATTTTGATCTCCTCTTTATTATCAGGACACGGCCTTCTGGCCCAACAGGAAGATATGGTACACTGGCTGGATTTTGAAGCCCTGGAAGATTCGCTGAAACGCGCTCCCAGGAAAGTATTTATCGACTTTTATGCCGATTGGTGCCAGCCCTGTATAAAAATGCAGAAAGAGGTGTTTACAGATAAAAAAATCATTGCGGTTCTAAATAAGGAATACTATGCAGTGAAGATGAATGTCGAAAGCAGGGATACTGTTCTTTTTGGCGGCCAGGTATTCATCAATGAACGATGGGGGAAGCGTAATCCGGTACATCAGATTCCTTTACTGATGGCCAGCCGTAAGAGCCAACCGTTTTCCCTTCCTGCCCTTGTTCTATTGGATGCGCATTTTGAGGCCACTGCGCGGTACTTTCAATTTCTGGGGGTCGAGGAATTGATGCCTGTCCTCGAGCAATAAATCGGACAGTAACAGCACAGGACAGGAGCGGAGCACGGATACGTAGCCGATATCAACCACCTTAATTCTCTCTTATTTATCCCTCCTACCGTTGAAGCCCCTCTCTTGTTCCGGGGGACAGGATAATGATATTACACTAAAAGAAATCAACATGTAAATGCCCCAACTGTTTGAGGGGTGGTTCTTACTTAGGAGAAAACGCAGCTTATCGCAAGCCGCTTTCATCTGAGGATGGTACATAACCTTCCGGTTGCCAGATTCGAAGTTCCGGGAAGTTTCAGCATGGCTTCCTGAACTGAGTACCTCCGGGATACGGTCGCAAAGTGGGTATTGATATAAATATTTCGGGCGGCATGGCAATCACATCACGACCGCCATACAACGCGTTCGACCAGGGCTGATTGATTCTATACTGCTGAATCTTCCTTTACTTGTTTTAAGGATGAATATCGAAACTTATATTTGAAGAAAGTTAACCGGATAGATAGATCACATCAAAATAAATGTAAGATCTAGTTGGTTTAGCTCCAAAAGAAATATATTCCGTGACGCTTTTTCAATTATTCAAATGCCTGTCTCTCTTTATAAAACCATACAGAGTCCTGGTGATCGCGACCTTGATTCTGACGGTCTTCGGTTCATTTCTGGCTCAGGTAAATGCCTATATCCTGCGTTATACAGTAGCCCAGTTAACACTGCTTACCTCATCCGGAAAGACACTACAGGATGGCTTATCACTTTTAGCAATTATCAGCGGAATATTATTATTAAAAGAATTGGTAGAAGTCTGGATGCCATAAAAAAGGATCGGACAGTTATTATCATTTCACATAGCATTTCACAGATCATAGCAGCAGAGAATGTGATCGTTCTGGACAAGGGAAGGGTGATGGAACAAGGAAGCTATGAGCAGTTGTATGAGAAAAAGGGCCGATATTTTGAAATTTTCAATGCGCTTGCAAACAGCCTTAATATAGATAAGATCACTGAGACCATTAATGAATAACCGTGTTACAGCCTGCCCGTAAAACTTTTGGTTCTGTCAAAGTTAGTGGTTCTGGGATTCGTCCTAATTTCAAGGCCTGGTTATCGTTGATAATCCCATACACTGATTAAAAATTGTGACTTATTTTCAAAATGCATAATATGTGCTATTTTCACCCTTATTATGACCAAAAAAATAATTCCTGAAAATTTTGATTGCATCATTGTTGGCGGCAGCTACGCCGGTCTCTCGGCCGCCATGGCTCTAGGCCGGTCATTGAGAAATATACTAGTTCTGGATGGAGGGGAGCCATGCAATGAGCAAACGCCGCATTCACACAATTTTTTAACGCAGGATGGAAAAACACCGGGAGAAATTTTAAAACTTGCGCGGCAGCAGGTTGCATATTATAATACGGTTCAGTTTCTCAATGACAGTGCCACTGAGGGCAGGAAAATAAAAGAGGGTTTTCAGATTACGACGGCTACGGGAAAATCGTTTCACGGGAAAAGACTGATTTTCGCGACGGGCATAAAGGATATCCTTCCTGATATCCCCGGCTTTGCTGAGTGCTGGGGAAAATCCGTCATACATTGCCCCTATTGTCATGGCTATGAATTCCGCAACCGAAAGACAGGACTTTTTGCTAATGGTGAGCGCGCCTTTCATTTAACTTCGCTCATCCGAAACCTGACGAATGACCTGACCATTCTGACGTCGGGCCCGGCGGACTTCACTCCGGAGCAATGGCAAAAATTTGATCGGAACAGGATAGCAATTAAGGAAGGAGAGATCGTGGAAATAGAACATAGCAGCGCCGCTACCTTACAAAATGTTGTTTTCAAGTCAGGTGAAAAATTGAATTTTGAGGTGGTTTATGCCGTAATTCCCTTCAAGCAGCATTCGGCCATTCCGGTTGATTTAGGCTGTGAACTTAACGAGCATGGATACATCCACACTGATGATTTGAAGAGAACTTCGGTTGAGGGTGTTTATGCATGTGGTGACAATGCTTCATCTATGCGATCCCTGGCCCAGGCCGTTTTTAGCGGTAATTTTACCGGGGCAACGGTAAACAGAGATTTGTCGGAGGCAGGCTTTTAATCGAGCCTGTTTACTCCTTAAGAGGTTCCCAGGTGTAAGAATCGGTAATTATATCATCTTCCGACATGAAATAACGCATCTCCCTGATTGACCACCGCCTGATGATTGATGCAGATTACATATCCATCAAAAGGGGCACGGATATTCTTGTGGTACCTTGTATAGGTATCTGTTATAAATCCAAGTCGTTGCCCTTTCTTCATAGGAGCCCCGTTGGTCATCTCAGGAACAAACATCCCGGCAGTATGAGCCCTAAGCCAACGCCGTTCTTCCAACAGACAGGTAGGCCTGTTAATCAGGTGGTCAGGCGGCGGATTTTTAATCATCCCGAAATGTCGCATAATATTTAGGATACCATGGATGCCTTCCTTGATGGCTTCGTCGTCAAACCGCATGCTCTCCCCGGCCTCATAAACAATGGTCGGTTTACCCATGCGAAACGCAACATTCCGGAAAGATCCGCGAATCAGGCGGGAGGGAAGTGAAAATGGTGCATTGAAAATTTCTGCAAGCTGCCGGCTCTCCTCATCTCTTTCAGTATATCGGGCCTGAGGAAAATTGTGTCGCTGACCTCCGCCTGTATGGAGGTCAATGGCAAAGTCAATTTGCCTGAGAATTTCAGAAGTGTAATGAAATGCGATCCGGCTGGCAAGTGATCCGGTTTTTGTGCCCGGGAAACTGCGGTTGACATCCTTGCCGTCGGGTACATCCCTTGAATAGTGTATAAAGCCAAAGATATTGAGGATAGGAACTGCAATGACCGCTCCTTTGCTGACGCTGAAGCGTTTATCCTGAAGCATGCGGCGGACAATTTCAATTCCGTTGATCTCGTCACCGTGCAGTCCCGCCTGTACCAGTAGTGTGGGTCCGGGTTTCCTGCCATTGAAAACATAAATGGGAATATCGATCAGCGTTCCGGTGGGAAGTCGGTCTATGCTTATTTTAAGTAGTTTTGATTTTCCGGGAACCACTGTCTCATTCCCGATGATGATCTCCTTATTAATTACGGCCCCGGTCACCATCCCTGCGATTTAATCAAGGTAATCCAGAATGAAAAAAAACTGTCGGGACGGGGTATTTTATCCGAATTGAAGCGGCCTGGATTGAGATATAGGCCGGAGATCGGTGAAGAGGGTCTCCCGGTTTGCATGTGGTTTGATTGGTATGAAATTTCGATGTAATATCGTTCAAAATTTGCAAACCTGCTATATGACGTGGATTAAAATAATCTGTCGGTTTGCTCTTAAGCATTGGATATCAGCTTCAGTTTCCGACCTCAGCAAGGCACGGATCCGGAGATAAACCTTTGTCTTAATACACGGGATCAAGCCCAGTATTCAAAGCGAAAGTTTGTTAAAGACCTGCGTATGGACTAATTTTACGCTCGTCCAAAAACCGAATTCTACTATGAGCGGAACGATAAATTCTTCTATCGCCAGAAAAGTTATAATGGCCCTGTCAGGCCTTTTTCTTGTCATCTTCCTCGCACAGCACTTTACCATTAATAGTACCTCGGTTCTGGCTCCTGACACCTTCAATTCCTGGTCACATTTTATGGGGTACAATCCCCTGGTGCAATTTATCCTCCAACCAATTCTCATTGCAGGAGTAATTGTCCACTTTATCATGGGCATATTTCTGGAATACAGGAATAACAAAGCCCGAACTATAAAATATAATCAATTCAAGGGAAGCGCCAACAGTTCCTGGCCTTCCAGGAATATGATCATCACCGGGTTGGTCGTACTCGCATTCCTTGGTCTTCATCTATACGATTTCTGGATACACGAAATGGCATTTAAATACATTGAAGCACAACCCGAAAACGCGGTGAGATACCATGCAGAAACGGTAGAAAAATTTGAACCTTTCTGGCGCACTATCCTTTATGTTATAGCTTTTGTATTATTATCGCTGCACCTTTGGCATGGATTTGCTTCTTCCTTTCAAACTCTCGGTCTGAATAATAAATACAGCCCTGCTATCAGATCTTTTACGAAGGCATACGCCATCCTTATTCCGCTTGGATTTATTTTAATTGCGCTATACCATCACTTTAACCCTATTACGCATTAATTATGGGCATATCAGATTCAAAAGTACCAGCCGGAGACCTGGCAGCAAAATGGATAAATCATAAGAATGATATTCATCTGGTAAATCCGGCGAATAAAAGAAATATTGATATTATCGTTGTGGGTACAGGGCTGGCCGGGGGATCTGCGGCCGCTACCCTTGCCGAACTGGGATACAACGTAAAAACCTTTTGTTATCAGGATTCCCCCAGAAGGGCACACTCTATTGCAGCGCAAGGAGGTATCAACGCAGCTAAAAATTACCAGGGCGACGGTGACAGCGCTTACAGATTATTTTATGATACCATTAAAGGTGGGGATTACCGTTCCCGTGAAGCCAATGTTTACCGTCTGGCCGAAGAATCAGTACGTATTATTGATCAATGTGTCGCCCAGGGAGTTCCCTTTGCCAGGGAATATGGCGGATTACTGGATAATCGTTCCTTTGGCGGGGTATTGGTGTCAAGAACTTTTTATGCGAAGGGACAAACCGGACAGCAATTATTGCTAGGGTGTTATGCAGCCATGAACCGGCAGATCAACCGGGGAAAAATTCAAGCTTTTAACAGACATGAGATGCTTGATCTTGTCCTGGTCGATGGCAAGGCAAGGGGAATTATTGCGCGTAATCTGGTAAGTGGCGCCATAGAGCGTCATTCCGCCCATGCGGTCGTATTGGCCACAGGTGGCTACGGCAATGTTTTTTTTCTCTCTACAAATGCCATGGGAAGTAATGTTATGGCGGCCTGGAGAGCCCATAGAAGGGGCGCTTTCTTTGCCAATCCGTGTTTTACGCAGATCCACCCGACCTGTATTCCTGTATCAGGAGATCACCAGTCCAAATTGACGCTGATGTCAGAATCTCTCAGAAATGACGGACGTATCTGGGTTCCCAGGCGTGCTGAGGACGCTCAGGCAATAAGGGATGGATCTCTTAAGCCTGTACAACTGAAAGAAGAGGATAGGGATTATTATTTGGAACGTCGCTATCCTGCCTTTGGTAACCTGGTGCCAAGGGATGTTGCCTCAAGAGCAGCGAAAGAGCGATGTGATGCCGGATTCGGTGTCAATAGAACCGGGGAGGCAGTATTCCTGGACTTTGCTTCGGCCATTGAAAGATATGGACAGGAGAAGGCCCTCACATCCGGGTTAAAGACAGCAGATGCTGAGACCATAAAAAAACTCGGGGAGGAAGTCATTACCGAGAAATACGGAAATCTTTTCCAGATGTATGAAAAAATTGTGGACGAGGACCCCTATAGAACTCCTATGATGATTTACCCTGCCGTACACTATACCATGGGCGGGCTTTGGGTTGACTATAACCTACAGACTACCGTTCCTGGTTGTTATTGCATCGGGGAAGCGAATTTCAGTGACCACGGAGCGAACAGGCTCGGAGCATCGGCCCTAATGCAGGGTCTTGCAGACGGATATTTTGTACTTCCCTATACGATCGGCGATTATCTCTCCGGTGATATTCGCACCGGGAAAATCCCCACCGACACTGCAGAATTTGAGGAGGCCGAAAATAGTGTCAGGGAACGTATGGATAAACTCATGGCAGCGAAGGGGGAACACTCAGTAGACTATTACCACAAGAGACTTGGGAAGATCATGTGGAATAAGTGCGGAATGGCCAGGAACGCTACAGATTTGCAGGCAGCCATGGATGAAATAAGCGCCTTAAGAGCTGATTTCTGGGATAAGGTGAAAATCCCCGGTCGTACAGATACCATGAATCAGGAACTTGAAAAAGCCGGACGGGTGGCAGATTTCCTGGAATTAGGGGAACTCTTCGCCAAAGATGCCCTGCACAGAAAGGAATCCTGCGGTGGCCATTTCAGGGAAGAATATCAGACCCCGGACGGAGAAGCCCTCAGGGATGATGAAAATTTTAAATATGTCGCAGCCTGGGAATACAAAGGCACGCCCGGGAAAGCTGTTTTACATAAGGAAGATTTGGTTTACGAAAACATCGAACTAAAGACTCGCTCCTACAAATAAAAAATGAAGGGTATGAAATTGAACCTCAAAATATGGCGTCAAAAGGATTCTAAAGCCAAGGGTGGTATCGTCGATTATACAATTAAAGGTATAGAGGGTGATATGTCTTTTCTTGAAATGCTTGACGTTCTGAATGAAGACCTTATCAATAAAGGGGAAGAGCCGGTAGAATTTGACCATGATTGCAGAGAAGGAATATGCGGTTCCTGCTCCCTTCAGATCAATGGGGAACCACACGGCCCCGACCGGTTGGTAACGACTTGTCAGTTGCATATGAGAAAGTTCAATGAGGGAGATACCATCGTCATCGAGCCGTTCAGGGCAACCGCTTTTCCGGTGATAAAAGATCTGGTTGTAGACAGGAGTTCCTTTGACAGGATTCAGCAGGCAGGGGGATATATATCAGTCAATACTTCCGGTAATACTGTGGATGCAAACGCCATTCCAATAGACAAACACGCCGCAGACGAAGCAATGGACGCAGCCACCTGCATAGGATGCGGGGCTTGTGTGGCGGCATGTAAGAATGCCAGCGCCATGCTTTTTACTTCGGCAAAAGTCTCTCAGTTCGCCCTTTTGCCACAAGGACGGGTAGAAGCTGCAGATCGGGTCCGGAATATGGTCCGCCAGATGGATCTTGAAGGTTTCGGAAATTGTACTAATACAGGCGCCTGCGAGGTAGAGTGCCCGAAAGGAATCTCGCTGGAAAATATTGCCCGGATGAACAGGGAATATCTGGGAGCTTCCCTAAAAGGTTAATCACCCTGTTTTACTTCCAATTGCTGACATAAGCTGATCAACACCTTCTGTGGTTTAACATAATCCCCTGTGTTTTAGGAAGGATTTAACCGTAATCTCCATAATTTATTGATGTCTTAACGTACTGAACCAGCTTTACTGACTATCTTGTTGTCAAAGGAATTAGTAATTTAAAACAGCATAATAAGATGAAAAGGATTGCCATTTTAGCAACAAACGGATATGAAGAAAGTGAGTTAAATTCTCCAAAGGAAGCCATGGAAAAGGCAGGATTCAAGGTAGATATTATTAGTAAAGAAAAAGGCAGCATTAAGGGCTGGTCAGAAGGTCAGTGGAGTGGAAACGCCACTGTTGACTATGCGCTTGGCGATGTGAAGGCGGCAGATTACAATGGATTGATGCTTCCTGGCGGGGTTATGAATCCGGACACGCTCAGAACCAACAAAGATGCCCTGAATTTCATACGTGATTTTTTTAAACAAGAAAAGCCGGTGGCTGCCATATGCCACGCCCCATGGCTTCTGATAAGCGCAGGGGTGGTGGAAGGAAGGAAAATGACCTCCTATCCATCAGTTTCTGATGATCTCAGAAATGCTGGGGCCCATTGGGTGGACGAGGAAGTTGTAGTTGATAACGGGTTGGTAACCAGCCGTAATCCCGGAGATTTACCCGCATTTAATGCAAAACTTATAGAGGAAATCCGGGAAGGGAAGCATGAAGATCAGCATGCCTGATCCTTCTCAGGACGCAAATGAACCCTGCCTTAGGCGGGGTTTTTTTATGTTTTGTCCTTATGCATTTCACTATTTTTGCATAACCTCAAGCTTTAGGTAAGCGTATATGAAACCAATTATTTCAAAACTACCTGATTTAAAGACTTCCATATTTTCAACGATGAATGCGTTGGCAAGAGAACACGACGCGATCAACCTCGCTCAGGGCTTCCCTAACTTTGAACCTGATGTACATCTCAAATCGCTCGTAAACAAGGCGATACAGGAAGGGTATAATCAGTACGCACCCATGGAAGGTATATTCTCATTAAGGGAAATTATAGCTGAAAAAATTGAAGCCCTCTATGGAGCCAAATACCATCCGGAAACAGAAATTACAATCACCGCGGGTGCCACTCAGGCCCTTTTTACCGCTATAACAACATTCGTAAGGCCCGGGGATGAGGTGATCGTCCTAAAACCGGCTTATGATTGTTATGAGCCAGCCATCATTGCCAATGGAGGGATACCCATCCTGGTGCAACTAAGGGATCCCTTGTATGAAGTGGATTGGGATGTATTTCGTTCGTGCATCACCGAAAAGACGAAAATGGTTATCATTAACACCCCACATAATCCCAGCGGAGGCATCCTAAGGAGAGAGGACCTTAAGGAATTGGAGAAATCCCTCAGAGATTCAAACATCATTGTTCTGAGTGACGAGGTTTATGAACATATTGTCTTTGATGGTCAAAAGCACTTTAGTATGTCCGGTGATAAAGACCTGGCATCACGAAGTATGGTGTGTGCTTCTTTCGGGAAGACCTTCCATAGTACAGGATGGAAAATGGGCTATTGTGCAGCCCCGGATACTTTGATGAAGGAATTCCGGAAAATACACGAATTCAACGTATTCTGTGTAAACCATCCCATTCAACGGGCATTGGCTACTTACCTGATAAAGCAGGAACACTATTTGGATCTCAATTCATTTTACCAGGCAAAGCGCGATTTATTCCTCGAAGGCATTGCCGGTTCCCGGTTCCGATTCACTCCCAGCCGGGGCACGTATTTCCAGTTACTGGATTATTCAGACATTTCTGAGGAAAGTGACATAGAGTTGTCAAGAAGGCTCACTATAGAAAGAGGCCTGGCGAGCATTCCGATATCTATATTCAATTGTAGTGGAATGGACCATAAACAACTGCGGTTTTGTTTTGCCAAAACCACAGATACCCTCAAAAAGGCCGTTGATATCCTTCAAACTGTTTAACGAACAGTCACGAGGACCTTTTGCATGAAAGTAGCCAAGCTGGACGGTTCCAGCCAACGGGTGACCACTACCAATTGATGAGAAGGAACAACAACAATATAATTGCCTCCAAACCCGGCAGCATAGAACAAGGTCTCCGGAAGTCCTTCCAGATGATCTTCCCCTTTCTGATTTAACCACCACATGTAACCATAGTTCGGATTAGGGACCGAAGCGGTGGTCGCCTCCCGTATCCACGCTTCACTGATCAATTGTTCAGAGTTCCATTTCCCGTTATTCAGAAAAAGAATTCCAAACCGTGCCATATCAGCCGTATTAATAAAAAGCCCGCCGCCGGAATGTCCGCCGCCTGTGACAGACTTCAATCGAATGCCGTCTATTTCCGTCCATGCGTCATCGTATCCAAACCAGCGCCATGTGGTTGAGGCTCCAATTTTATCCATCACCTCCTCCTTCAGAACCATGGGTAGTGGCTTTCTCCAAACATGCGTCAGGGCATACGCAAGTACATTTACACGGACATCGTTATACTCCATAACCTTTCCGGGTGGGTTGAGTTTTCGATATTTCCAATCGTCAATTCCTCCTTCAGATGGAGGACGGTCAGCCCAGTCAGCACCTCCCCATAATTCTCCGGACCAGTCCGAGTTCTGCTGTAATAATTGTGCCCAGGTGATACTGCCGTTGTGATCTCCTTCAAAAGTACCGTCCCATATATATGTCGCTGCCTTATCTGCGGGGCTTGAGATAAGTCCGCGGTCAACCGCCAGTCCGGCCACTGTGGACAGGAAACTCTTCGTGACACTGAAAGCCATATCCACGCGCCCGATATCTCCCCAGGAAGTGACCAGATAACCATTCCTGAGGATCATCCCTGCAGGACCGCCTCTTTTTTTTGTTGGCCCCTGAATGGTATGATAGGGTTCGCGCTCAAAACTTTTAAGGATGGCCATCCGCAGATCCCCTGAGCCTGTGTACTCATTATTTCTTGCAAAAGCGACCGCGCTGTCAAGCCCTATTGCATCCATACCGGCCTTTGCTGGAGTAGTCGTCTTCCATTCTCCATGGGATGAAGGGAAATATTTTTCGGCCTGACCTGAACAAAATTGTATTAAGAGAACCGTGATGAGGAACATACGGATGGATGAATTCATTTCCCGAAATTTAGGAAGGCAAGGTAGGGATATTCAATTTCATTAACCAATCCATTTGCCGGTCCTTTCCAATATAATACGGATGCTTCCCGAATTTAATAAAGCCCAGACGCTCGTAGAAGAGGATAGCTTTCAGATTCTGCTCCCAAACGCCAAGCCAGATATATTTTTTGACTTTTGCATGGCCTATTCTCGCAATTTCCCCCATCATCCATTCCCCGATTTTTTTACCCTGGAATTCCTGGAGCACATAAATCCTTTCAATTTCCAGACCTTCTGAATCCCTGAGGTCAGTCTGGGCCTGGTTCTCATTTAGTTTGAAGTACCCCACGATTTCATCATTCTGCAGCGCGAAATAAAAAGACCGGTCGGGATCCTGCAGTTCCCTGGCCAGCGTTTCAGTAGTTAAAGAGGTATTGAGATAGTGGTTAAAGTCGGCCGGATTGTTCTGGGTTTCAAAGGCGTCACGAAATGTTCTTCGTGAAATTTTTGTCAGTTCCGGCAGGTCTTGAATGGTACATGGATATAAGGAGAGCTTCATCTAGCACTATATTTGTGCTAAATTAAAAAAGGAGCCGGACAAAATACAGGCTCCCTTCTAAATTCTGTTAGCGTGAATTACAGCATAAACAGCTTTCTGGCAAGCATAAGGATCCCGCTGTAGAAATCATTGTGATACACTTGCACTTCTTCTTCGGCAGGTCTGTGGTTTAATTGGGCTTCCATTACATCGTACGTTAGTAGGTTATTCGGGACAGCCACCCGCCATCCGGATGGCTTGTAACTTGGAGACTAAATGTAAGGACTTTCAGGAAGGTGTCTAAATTATTGTTGTGAAGATCCGTAATTATGTTGTGAAAATTATTCCAGCCTTCCAGGCCTGGTAATGAGACTGCCATAATAAGTTACAATATCATTTCAGGTTCATCGCCGGTCATCATCAAATCACCTTCAGTGGCTTTTTGAATAGTTTCATGTGATACTCCTGGGGCCCGTTCTATCAGCTTAAAACCCTGGGCACTCACCTCCAGAACAGCAAGATTGGTGACAATTTTTTTTACACAACCTACGCCAGTAAGCGGTAATGTACACGTCTTAAGTAACTTGGATTCTCCTTCCTTATTGGTGTGCATCATCGCGACGATAATGTTCTCAGCGGAAGCTACGAGGTCCATTGCCCCACCCATTCCCTTAACCAGTTTACCCGGTATTTTCCAGTTGGCAATATCTCCGTTCTGGGCGACTTCCATAGCGCCGAGGATAGTCAGATCCACATGCCTTCCGCGTATCATCCCGAAACTTGTAGCAGAATCAAAAAAAGAAGCCCCCGGGAGTGTGGTTATTGTCTGTTTTCCGGCATTGATGACATCGGCATCTTCTTCTCCTTCAAAGGGAAAAGGACCCATTCCCAAAACGCCATTTTCGCTTTGAAATTCAACATCTATATCATCCCTGACGTAATTGGCAACAAGAGTGGGAATGCCAATGCCAAGATTGACATAGTAGCCATCCTTTACTTCCCGGGCTATCCGCCGTGCAATCCCTGTTTTATCTAACATATCGGATGTTTATATTCTTAGTCCTTTTTCCGGACGGTTCGTTGTTCAATTCGCTTTTCATAATTGGTCCCCTGAAAAATACGCTGTACAAAAATGCCCGGTACATGGACCTGGTTGGGATCTAATTTTCCTGCCGGCAGCAATTCTTCCACTTCCGCCACAGTGATACTGGCAGCTCCGCACATACATGGATTAAAATTCCGCGCAGTTCCCTTAAAAACAAGGTTTCCGGCTTCATCGCCTTTCCATGCCTTTATAAAGGAAAAGTCGGCCCTGTAGGCCTCTTCAAGGACATACATTTTACCATTGAATTCCCTGGTTTCCTTGCCTTCGGCGACCTCAGTGCCGTATCCGGCAGGCGTGTAAAAGGCAGGGAAGCCTGCCTGGGCTGACCTGCACTTTTCAGCCAGTGTTCCCTGGGGGGTAAGGGTGACTTCCAGTTCCCCACTGAGCATCTGCCGTTCAAATTCTTCATTCTCTCCCACATAGGAAGAGATCATCCTTTTGATCTGTCTTTTTTTAAGGAGCAGTCCCAGACCGAAATCATCAACACCGGCATTATTACTTATGCAGGTAATTTCGCGGATATCCCGCCGAACAAGTTCGGCAATGATATTCTCGGGGATGCCGCATAAGCCGAAGCCACCGAGCATAAAAGTCATCCCGTTTTTAACCCCGTCCAGGGCATTTTGAACATTGTCTATCGTTTTTCTAATCATTTGATGGGCATCAGGTTGAAGGTACTTGCGGGGAAATCCGCGGATCACTAAAATACACTATAAATTAAAAAATCCCGACTTCCGGCGGGATAAAATCAATGTTCTTCAGATGTCCTGATTCCTGATCTATACCTCAGAAGTTCCTTTGAAAATAACTGAGGTAGGGAAACCCGGCCGCTAATCAAAAATCAATATCTTCCAGATCATCTTCAAGATCATTTTCCTGGTTTATTTCTTCTATGATGCGTTTACAGTCTACATTGATGGACATACCCTCAGGTTGAGGGAATTCTTCCCGTGAAATACTGAGGTCCTTGTCCTCATAATTCCGTTTCATATATAAAGCCCAAATAGGAAGGGCCATGGTAGCGCCCTGGCCATAGGTAATGGTCCGGAAATGTATCGAGCGGTGCTCTCCGCCTACCCAAACCCCTGTCACTAAATTGGGAACCATGCCCATAAACCAGCCATCACTCTGATTCTGGGTGGTTCCGGTTTTTCCGGCAATGGGATTGGTGAACCCATAGGGATAGCCGGTCATTACTTCCTTATATTCGGTCGCATTTTCCTGTGACGAATGCCTGAGCCTGGTACCGGACCCCCCCTGAGTAACGCCCTCCATTAGATTAACCGTGGCATAAGCCACATCCTTACTCAAGACATCTTTAGTCTCAGGGACATACTCAAATAATACCGTTCCGTTTTTATCCTCTATCCGGGTCACCATCACAGGCTTTACATACACGCCCTGATTTGCAAATGCGCCATAGGCGCCAACCATCTGATATACGTTGAAATCAGGCGTTCCCAATGCGATAGAGGGCACCTCAGGGATATCTCCGGTCATTCCCAGGTTCCTGACGATGGAAACGACAGCCCTGGGTCCTACCCTGTCAATTAATTGCGCAGTCACTGTATTTATAGAATTGGCCAGGGCCGATTTGAGTGTATAGTTCTTGCCTGAATATTTGCCATCTGAATTTTTCGGACACCATGGATCCGGGTTGCCGTGTTTTCCCGCCTCTATACAGTATTGGATATCCGGAAGTGAGTCACAGGGAGAAAAGCGCAGTTGATCAATTGCTGCAGCGTAGACAAAAGGTTTAAAAGTAGATCCGGCCTGGCGTGCTCCCTGATAAACATTATCGTACTGAAAATGCTTGTAATTGAGGCCCCCCACCCAGGCCTTGACATGCCCGGTCTGAGGTTCCATGGACATAAGGGCAGAGGTGAGAAAAGTTTTGTAATACCGGATGGAATCAAGTGGGGTCATTACGGTGTCCTTTTCCTGAGTCTCGCTGTTCCAGTCAAACACCGTCATCTCCGTTTTTTTCAGGAAAGACGCCCTGATATCTTTTTCCGAAACGCCTTCCGCCTTCATTTTTTGCCAGCGCGGAGAAGTTCTGATGGAACGGTCCATGATCTGGTCAATCTCCTCGGGTTCAAGTTCCAGAAAAGGGGCGGTCGGATTTCTGTCAGGAGTATTCTGATGAAAAAATTCTTTCTGTAGATTCTTCATATGCTCCGCCATCGCCAGTTCGGCATTTTTTTGCATACGTGAATCAATGGTGGTATAAATTTTAAGGCCATCGAGATATAAACTCCAGCGATCGCGCTGCCCCTGAAGAGCTGGTTTGGGATTTTTCGCTATCCATTTGTTCATAAATCCATGAAGGTACATCCTGAAATAGGTGGCAATCCCCTCCCGGTGGTTTTCCGGGCTGAAGTTGATGTCCATTTTTAAATTTTGTAGTGAGTCCAGTTCTTTTTCAGAGATATATCCGTATTTCTCCATCTGCGAAAGCACTGTATTTCTGCGATCGTGTACGAGATCTTCCCGACGAATGGGATTATACAGGGAGGAATTCTTAAGCATGCCCACTAAAACCGCTGACTCTTCTGTTTTCAGGGTGCTGGCTTCCTTTCCGAAATAGATTCTGGATGCCGAACGTATCCCATCTGCATTGTTGCCAAAATCATAAATATTCATGTACATGGCGATGATCTCTTCCTTGGTATAGCTGCGTTCAAGTCGTGTTGCAACCACCCATTCCTGGATTTTTTGCGTCAATGCCTGAAACTTATTTCTGGATCGTCTGTCTAAAAACAATTGACGGGCCAGCTGCTGCGGAATGGTACTGGCACCACCACGGCTGCCAAGAAAGAAGAGGGCCCGCAACGTTCCTCTCGCATCTATGCCGGAATGGTTGTAATACCTGGCATCCTCAGTAGCCACCAGCGCATTTACGAGATTATCCGGAAGGTCTTTAAATTCAATAGGGGTGCGATTGTCATCAAGGTAGAATTTTCCAAGGGTTGTACCATCAGCCGAGATGATCTCGGTGGCGAGATTTGTTTGAGGATTTTCCAGGCGTTCAAATGCAGGCATTTCCCCCAATGCGCCCCATGAGGCAAGCAAGAATACCAGGATAACACAAAAAATCCCCGTGGCAAATAAAATCCAGAACCATTTGATGAAAACAAAAAAACCTGTGGCTTTACTTTTTTTGGTCATACCCTATGGATGCTTTTCAATTTCAAACCCAACATCTGTGATGCCCTGTAATTCCTGAATGCCATTGGCCTTTCCGTTCTGCCGCATTGCGTGTGTTATATCAAGAGTATATACTCCTTTAACGGGGAAAAAGATGTTTTCCTTATACCATAACTTATTTTCTTTTATACTCCCGTAACCCTCGCCCAGCCAATCACCTTCCGGCGTAGCCATTTCATATTCCAGGGTATCCGTTGTGGTTTGCCCATCAGGATAGCTAAGTTCAGTTATTATAAAAAGATTGCTGTAAGGATAGGTATTGTCATTTCTCACCGTAATGTAGACATCGTAAGCTGTCAGGGAATCAAGATCTGAGAAGCGAAACTGCATTGGGGTGCTTACATCCCATTTTCCCCCAGGGGTCGACTTAAACTCGGATACCCTTAGGGTATCGGAACAGGCACAAAGGGTGAGCAGACCTAACACTATGCCAAAACAATTACGCATTCTTTGCAGGTCTTTTTTTGTTGTTACGGCGTTTGTGGGATTTATTTCCTTTCTTCCCGGATTTGGGTTTGGGTCTGTCAAACCTGGTAAGACTATCCTGGCCTACCACATTCTCAAATACCAACTCCTCGGCTGTACTATTTTCAGCCGCATATTCCTCAAGACTTGCTACTTTTTCATTATTACGGTTCTTTTCCAGAATTTCATGCACCTGCTGCTTGGTGAGTATATGCCAATTAGATGGATCCTCCCTGTAGGAAAACCATAAGGCTCCTTTAAAAATATCTGATTTCTGGCAGAAAGCCATGCCCTTTTCTGTCAGGAGTTTGCTGTCCTGAGGCGGAAAGTCCGACAGTGCATCCATATAGACATCGAGTTCGTAATTCAGGCAGCACTTCAGTTTCCCGCATTGTCCGGCGAGTTTTTGAGGATTTAGCGAAAGTTGCTGGTAACGGGCAGCAGAAGTGCTTACCGACCTAAAATCTGACAACCAGGTTGAACAACATAATTCACGACCACAAGACCCGATACCCCCCAGTCGTTGGGCTTCCTGCCGGTACCCGATCTGGCGCATTTCTATCCTGATGGCGAAGGCCTTGGCCATGTCTTTAATAAGCTGCCTAAAGTCTACCCGGTCTTCAGCTGTATAATAGAATGTGGCTTTGGACCCATCTCCCTGAAATTCAACATCAGAAATTTTCATCTCCAGTTTCAGAACGATGGCAATTTCCCTGGCCCGCTTTTTAATTTCTTCTTCCTTATTTCTGCACCGCTGCCATTTATCGACGTCCTTCTGGTTCGCTTTCCTGTAGAGTTTGGGTAATTCAGGGTCATCAGCGGCCGTCTTTTTCCTTTTCATCTGCACTTTTACGAGCTCTCCCACCAGGGTAATCATTCCTATGTCATGCCCGGATTTCGCCTGGGTGGCCACAACATCGCCAATGGATACAGCGAGCCTCTCAGGATTCCGGAAAAACTCTTTTCTGCTGTTCTTAAACCGAACTTCCACACAATCAAATGGCGCCTGCCCGTCAGGCAATGCCATATTGGAAAGCCAGTCGAATACGGTCAATTTATTACAACCATCCGAGCCGCAAGTACCATTGTTCTTGCATCCCCTGGGTTGTCCATCCTTTCCGGTTGAACAACTGTTACAACCCATACTTAATATCTTGAATTGGCGGCAAAAACAATGCCGGTCCAAAAAGGTTCATATTATACGATAACGTAAAGGTAACATAATTTGTACTGCAAATAAAGGGCTCGCGAAAGCAGTTTGAGCGATGTCAGGCGACAGGAGGTCTCCGGGGCTTGTGTAATTATTACGGCGATTTCTTATACCTGAGGACCTCAGAGCGCCCTTTCTTAAATATTTTATTGCTGATCTCCCTGCCCTGCCTCAGTTTTTTCTGTTCTTCCTCAGGCAGGGAATGTATTTCCATACAAGTAACTGAGCAGCAATTATTCATAATAACAGCACAATTCCCGCATTGTATAAAAAGTAGGTGACAAGCCTCATTGCCGCAATTCACATGTGTATCGCAAAGTATGCCGCATTGATGGCAGGCCGCGATAACATCATCGGAGATTCGTTCTCCACGACGGTGATCAAACACGAAATTCTTTCCTACAAATTTATTCTCCAGATTGTTCTCCTTTACCTGTCTCACATAATCAATAATCCCACCCTGTAACTGAAACACTTTTTTAAAACCCTTGTGTTTATAATAGGCACTCGCCTTCTCACAGCGGATACCCCCTGTACAGTACATTACGAGGTTTTTATCATCCTTGTGCGCTGACAAATGCTTTTCTATGATTTCCAAAGAATCGCGGAAAGTATCTACATCCGGAGTGATTGCATTCCTGAAATGCCCTATTTCGCTTTCATAGTGATTCCGCATGTCCACCAGGATGGTATCAGGGTCTTCTATAAGGTCATTGAACCTTGCGGCATCTACATGTATTCCCCTATTAGTAACATCAAAAGAAGCGTCGCTAAGACCATCGGCAACAATCTTTTCGCGAACCTTTATTTTGAGCTTGAGAAAGGAAGTATTGGACTGCTCAACGGCAATATTAAGCCAAACCTCCTCCAGAAAAGTGATGCTATCCAGATGTTGCTTGAAGGCCTCAAAATTTTCAGACGGTACGGATAATTGGGCATTGATCCCCTCCCTGGCAACGTAAATCCTGCCAAGGACATCCAGTGCGTTCCAGTTGATAAAAAGGTGATTTCGGAAAATCAAAGGATTTCCGATATGCGCATAGGTGTAAAAGGAAATCGTTAGCCGCTCCTGTCCGGCGCTCAAAATCAGATCCTTTCGTGCTTTGGCACTCAATGTATTATACAATTCCATCAACCTATATACTCATCAGGTTCCATCCTGCGTTTGGGCAGTAAAAATAAAAATTCCCGGCGTGAAGACAAAAGAGAAGTTGTGCTAAGTCACTCCCTTGCCAAGCAACAGAATAAAAAAACCCCGGCTATCACGCCAGGGTTTTTACAGACCACCTCTGTCCTACTTTCTTTTTCATAGCATCTTTCCTGAATCAGTGGTCATAGAAGTCCGTTTTACTAATAAAACAGACGAATTTTGTACTTCAGTTCAAACACTTAAATCTAGGATGCAGGAAATACAAAAAGGTTGCTTCGCTGATTGTGATATGCAAAAAGAAATGGTAATTTAGCTTTCCTAACACTATAAAAAATGGAGAAAGTGAGCAGCGAGAAGGAGGCAAAATTAAAAGCCCTTAAACTTACCCTCGATAAAATGGACAAGACGTATGGGAAAGGTGCCGTTATGAAGATGGGAGATTCTGTAGTCACCGATGTGGAGGTGATTTCTTCAGGTTCACTTGGGCTGGATATTGCCCTGGGAGTTGGAGGATACCCAAGAGGCCGGGTAGTTGAAATTTACGGCCCTGAATCATCAGGGAAAACCACACTCTCGCTTCATGCTATTGCTGAAGCCCAGAAGAATGGGGGAATAGCCGCTTTTATTGATGCAGAGCATGCATTCGATCGCTTTTATGCACAGAAACTGGGGGTCGATCTGGACAACCTGATTATTTCCCAGCCGGATAATGGCGAACAGGCGCTGGAAATTACGGATAACCTCATCCGTTCCGGAGCTATTGACATTGTAATTATTGACTCGGTTGCTGCTTTGACTCCAAAAAGCGAGATTGAAGGTGAAATGGGGGATTCCAAAATGGGCTTACACGCGCGTCTGATGTCTCAGGCGCTTCGCAAGCTGACAGGTTCTATCAGTAAAACCAAGTGCACGGTTATCTTTATCAACCAATTGCGGGAGAAGATAGGCGTCATGTTTGGCAACCCGGAAACCACTACCGGTGGTAATGCCCTAAAATTTTATGCTTCTGTGCGACTTGATATCCGCCGTTCCACTCAGATTAAGGACACGGATGGGGCGGTGCTGGGCAATAAAACACGTGTCAAAGTCGTAAAAAATAAAATTGCCCCGCCATTTAAAATGGCAGAGTTTGACATCATGTATGGGGAAGGTATCTCTAAAGTGGGTGAAATTCTTGATCTGGGTGTTGAATTTGAAATTATAAAGAAAAGTGGATCATGGTTCAGTTATGGTGACACTAAACTAGGTCAGGGGAGGGATGCAGTAAAAGACCTGTTGAATGATAATCCGGAATTACTGGAAGAATTGGAAGACAAAATTAAGGAAGCGATTACCTCCGTTTCCAAATGATTCTCTGAGGGGATCAGCTTCAAAAGCCCTTAGATTTTGAGGATTTTATAATCTCAGGAAGCAACCTTTGAGGTCAGGTTTCATCTTTACAGAAAATATAAGATGAATTGGCTATGAAGAAAGAGATTATAATACTGCTGAGTTTTATTTCTATTATCCTGAATTCCTGCAGTCTGGATGATCAGGGACCCAACTTTCATTTCGTTCCTTTAAAAATTGTCAGTGCCGAACTTCCGGAGTCTTTTACACTTAATGAGACTTATGAGATAAAGGTGACTTACGAGATCCCTAATAACTGTACCGTCTTTGAAGGATTTGATATTACCAAATCGGATAAAACCGTTCGGAATGTTGTCGGAATCGGATCGGAATTCGAAAATGAGCAGTGCAACGATAGCAGTTTGGAGCAGGAAACCACCTTTAGTTTTATTTGTCTCTATACGGAGCCCTACCTGTTTAGATTCTGGACCGGTGAGGATGAAAACGGTGAATCAGAATATTTTGAAGTTGAGGTAACGGTAAATTAAAGAGGACGCTTCACGGGACACGTATAATCTAGCCAACATTTTGAGTCTGGAAGAACTCATAGCTAATTGTAAACGGGGAGACAGGCAGGCCCAGGAACAATTATACAGGGATTACTCCCGTATATTGTTTGGGGTCTGCCTCAAATACTCACGGAATAAAACGGAAGCTGAGGACAATTTGCATGACAGTTTTATGACCATTTATGACAAAGTTCACCAGTATCAATTTAAAGGTTCTTTCGAAGGCTGGATCAAAAGGATTACAGTGAATACGGTACTGCAGAAGTATAGAAAGGAAGAATATCTCAATGTTGTCACAGATAATTATGAAGGGGAAACGGAAGAAGAAAGTAGCTATTCGGATATACCTTTAGCAACCCTCCTGCGGTATATCCAGGAACTCCCCAATAAATACCGACTTACATTTAATATGTATGTATTGGATGGGTATACCCATAAAGAGATCGGGGAGCTTTTGGGAACATCACCCGGCACCTCCAAGTCCAACCTTGCCAGAGCGAGGAATATACTGAAAGAGAAAATCAACAAGGAAAACATCAATATTGCTTAAAGCTATGCACATGAAAAAACATAGTATTGATAAATTGTTCCGGGAGAAGTTCAGGGATTTTTCTGAACCCCCCGATGAAAAAGTATGGAAATCCATTGAGGATTCCCTTGATAAAAAGAAACAGACTCGTCGCATTCTTCCTTTTTGGTGGCGATATGCAGGAGTTGCAGCCTTGCTCCTGGTGACATTTCTATTGTTTAACCCTCTCCGGGAAGCAACACCCGTCCGCGTGACAGATTCGAGAGATGCTACAGTGCCGGAAACAGAAAATAAAAGACAGGAAATTATACCTTCCGACCGCCTGGAGAAAGAAGAAATAACCAAGTCAGATGACCTTGAGCAGGAAACAAAGGATGAGCTGATTCCAGGCTCTGATCCTGCTGATGCTGATGGTTTAGCAGTCAAAGACTCCAGGGAGAAAACCGGGCCGACCCCCGGGAGCCAGCGGCCACCAATTGCGGTGGCCCCTGAACGGACCAGGGAAGGCTTCCCTGATGTCCTTGCCCATACGGAAAACGGGAAATCCCGTCTAGCTGAATCAAATTCTCCGGATAAGAAACTGATAGCCGCTGATAAACGGAATGATGCCCTGAGCAAAATAACCGAGCAGCCCATCCGGGTACAGAATGATGTTCCCTCACCGGTTGGAGAGAATAATGAAATCAATGAGGAAGGGGAAAAGATCGAGCTGCTTCATGAAAAAGATAAAAAGTCCATTTTTGAAGCGATCAGTGAAACGGAAGAGGCGGCTATGGCTGAAAATAAAAGCGTTCGCTGGTCTGTGGGTCCAAGGGTAGCTCCCGTCTATTTCAACACCATAGGAGAAGGATCTCCCATCCATCCGAATTTTGTTTCCAATTCTAAATCCGGGAACATTAATCTGAGCTACGGGCTGGCCGTTGCCTATGAAATTGCTCCTAAACTCAGCTTGCGAAGCGGGGTCCATAAGGTAGACTACGGGTATGATACTAATGATATTCTCTTTACATCTTCTCTGGCGGCATCAACGGAGGAGCAGATTCATAATATTGATTACGCCCTGACTTCAAAAAACCTCGTAGTGGAAAGTAGTACAGGCCCGGCGACCACGACCGGTGTCTTTGGAAACAATCTGGAAGTAGCGGCACCAAATCCGTCACGGAATGGGCGAATGGTTCAGCAAATAGGATATGTGGAGGTGCCACTGGAACTGAACTACGCGCTGTTGGAAACCAAATTGGGACTTCATCTTATTGGTGGGATCAGTTCTCTTTTCCTGATCGACAATGCAGTAACACTGGAGTCCAATGGCGGGGCTACGGAGATTGGAGAGGCAAATAATATTAACAGCTTGAATTTCAGTACCAACATAGGGATCGGACTTGATTACCAAATTTCTGAAAAATTACAACTGAATATGGAACCTATGTTCAAATACCAGTTGGATACTTTTTCTGATGCATCTGGTAATTTTCAGCCTTTTTCCATAGGCGTGTATAGCGGGCTGAGTTTTAAATTCTAATGATGGCGCCGGGAATGGGATTCTGAAAATGTTGGTTAGGTTATCTGTTGCGTTAGCAACAGGACCTTAAGCGCCCTGTGGATCCTCTCCCGGCGCGTTTTTTATACCTGGGTGCCTATGCTGCTGCAATTCCCTGAGTATACATCCGCGAACGCCCTCTTTGAGTTCCGTTTTCTGCTTTTCCTGAAGACCCTTGGTATTAAAAAAGGCATGTACCTTTACCCGGCATCTGCCAGGAGATCCGCTGAAGAACTGAAATGGCAGCCTGTACTTAGTATCATAAAAGGTCATCGGTACAACTGGAATCCCGTGAGCAATGGCCATTTTGAAAGCGCCATCCTTAAAATTGTCCAATAAAACCGCCTTATCAGGCACCCCTCCTTCCGGAAATATGCAGATACTTAAACCCTGATCCAATCGTCTCCGGGCTCTGCGGTATACTGCCGTCCGGCTTCTGGTATCGTTGCGGTCTACCAGGATGCACACTCTTTTATAAAAATATCCGAAAAGCGGAATACTGACCAACTCCTTTTTTCCGATGAACACAAAGGGGTGCCTGCAGACCCGCAACATCAGCATTATATCGAGCATACTGGAGTGGTTGGCAACCAGCATGTAGCTTTTCCCTTTCTTAATCCGTCCCTCCCAACTGATCCGGGGCAAGCAACCCATTCCATAGAGTACCGGAGCAGCCCAGAGGTTCCTTGCCAGCCAGAAAAAATGAGGATACCATTTCTCTTTCAGTGTACTTACTAATAACAATGGCAAAAACACGAATATCGGCAAGGCCAATAAAATATAAAACCATATCCGGTAAATGAGCTGAAGAAATTTCCTGAAGAAAGAAATCATAAATTCAAAAGTAGAATTTTTGCTTATATTTAGCAGCACTATTTAGAACTCCGGGGGTAGATGGTTTATATACAAGCTACTTTCCGGGATATCAACCTGAAGTTGGGACATAGAATGGTCTAATCACAGGAATCTGCATCATTTGTTTGAAGCCTATACGGCCTCGTCAGCTGAAAAAGTTATGGTAGCTGCGGACTGACATCGGTTCATTTTACAGGCCCCGGATGCAGTTTCAATTAATGCGGCATAAGCCGCTTTTTTTGTATATCATTTTTAAATTTGTACATAAAACGGAATGGCAAGAATTCTGACAGGTATACAGAGTACGGGCACACCTCATCTTGGAAATATATTGGGAGCCATCCTGCCGGCGATTGAAATGGCCAGCGATCCGGCAAATCAGTCCTTTCTATTCATTGCCGATATGCATTCCCTGACACAGATTAAGGACGGAAAGGAACTTAAGGGAAATACATTGGCTACAGCTGCGGCCTGGCTCGCATTCGGTTTAAATATAGATAAAACCGTTTTTTACAGGCAAAGCGATGTCCCGCAGGTGGCTGAGCTGTGCTGGTATCTAAGCTGCTTTTTTCCCTACCAGCGACTGACCCTGGCCCACTCTTTTAAGGACAAGTCTGACCGGTTGGAAGATATCAACGCAGGCCTATTCACCTACCCGATGCTGATGGCCGCCGATATTCTTTTATACGATGCTAATATTGTTCCTGTGGGAAAAGACCAATTACAACACCTTGAAATTACACGTGACGTTGCCTCTCGTTTTCACTCCCAACTGGGGGAGACCTTTGTATTGCCCGAAGCGAAAATACAGGAAGGCAGTATGTATGTGCCAGGTACGGATGGTGAAAAAATGAGTAAAAGCAAAGGCAATCTGATTGATATCTTCCTTCCCGAAAAACTATTGAGAAAGCAGATTATGGGTATTATTACAGACAGCACCCCGATGGAAGAACCCAAAAATCCGGATACGGACCATGTTTTTGCAATCTTCAGGCTGATTGCCGGCGAGGCGGAGACACTTGAAATGAGGGCAAATTATGAGAAAGGGAATTATGGCTATGGACATGCGAAACAGGCACTATATGAAGTAATCCTGAAAAGATTCGCTGGAGAACGCGAACAATTCATCTATTTTATGAGCCATGCGGAAGAGGTGGAAGAAGCACTTCTTAAGGGTGCTGGGAAGGCAAAATTGGTCGCTGACGAAGTGTTGAAGCGGGTCAGGGGAAGACTCGGTTATTAGCACAAGTCCAGTGAGTACGCCTCAGGAAATTTGAATGGTATCTCATTACTGGGAGGATCAATGTGAAATCCTCTTCTAAATCAATACCGACTGCAGGGTCGGTTTGTCTTAGATCCCGGCCGCTATTTTTATAAGACCACAGGGTAGCACCCTCAGATATTATCGGTGAACTACTACTGTCGGAGGGTGATGAGGTGACCTTAGGCACATCTTCCAACTGCCCGGTCTGCCGGGATCACATAGCTTCAAATAATTTTCCCGGAAAGGGTCGGATAATTCCTTTCATTTCCATCGTGAGCAGAACAGAAGATGCCTTAAAAACCGGCATTCGGCATTCCATGGCAATCGTATCGAGGAGTTGTCGTCCTTCCTTTTGAAGATAGGTATGAATGGTTTTCTCCGAAGGGTCCATCTCAACGAATAATTGCCTTTGTATCACTGCTGGCGTGGTTGATTTTACCTCCCAGTTCAGGAGATAAATCAGATCTGCTGCAGAGGTAAGCATATGTGCTTTCTGTTGTTTTATAAGGTTATTGCACCCCCTGCTGAATATATCCTGAACTCTTCCGGGGACAGCAAAGAGATCGCGATCGTAACCATGGGCCATATCTGCGGTGACAAGGCTGCCTCCTTTTTCTGCCGATTCGATGACGACAGTGGCTTCACTCATTCCGGCTATAATACGGTTTCGCTTCAGAAAGTTTTCTCGATTCGGATGGCTCGTGCTCCAGCACTCCGTCAAAAATCCCCCATTCTTTTCTATGGCCGGCATATACCTCTGATGATCTTTCGGATAAACCTGGTTCAGGCCATGGGCAAGGCAGCCAACAGTTTGAAGGCCATGGTCCAGTGCCGCCTTCTGGATGCGGATATCAATGCCATGGGCAAAACCGCTGACGATAACTGGCTGCAAAGGGGCGAGCTCTTCGATAAAGCGATCACAAAAGTCCATTCCATACCCTGTAATATTCCTCGTTCCCACTACACTGACTATCTTACGGCCCGCCAGCCGAACATTTCCCCTTCTGAACAGAAGTATAGGGCCATCAGCGCAATGTTTGAGATAAGCCGGATACGCTTCATCCGAATAGCAAAGGCATGATATTCCCTTGCCGGAGATGTACTTAAACTCCTTCTCTGCCGTTTGTAAGTAAGCAGGGTCATAGAGGCGTTGAAGCATTAGGGATCCAATGCCGCCTATCCGCTGAAGGATTCGTATTTTTTCCTGAAAGACTTCGACGGCGCTCCCACAATGTGAAATGAGTTTTTTTGCAGTGACATCTCCAATGTGCGGAATATTCTGTAGTCGGAGCATTGCGATCAGCTCTTCATCTTGCATCAGGACAGCAGTTACAGTTATTCACAAAATACATCATTTACACTGTTAATAAAAAGTTATGAAACCTAGTTTGTGTCACTTATATTTTTCTCCATATTTGCAATAATGGGAACGGAAAACTATATAGAAGAACTGCTATACAGATATAACTGTGTGGTAGTGCCTGATTTCGGGGCCTTTCTGGCGCAGATGAAGTCAGCGGTTATTCAAAGTTCCACCAATACCTTCTACCCTCCGACCAAACATATATCCTTTAATGAACAATTGACTTCCAATGATGGATTGCTGGTTTCGTATATGGCCAGTGCTGAAAAAATCTCTTACGAAGAGATGTTACAAAAGACAGAACTTACGGGAAGGCAGTGGAAAAAGCAGCTTCAGGCCGGGGAGCGCCTCACTTTCGCAAGTATCGGGGAATTATGGTTAAACAGAGAGGGTAAGATACAATTTCAACCCTCCTACCAGGCCAATTTCCTCACCTCTTCTTTTGGTTTGGCATCCTTTGTTTCGGCACCGGTAAAAAGGGAAGTGCTCAGAAAAAATATTCAGGAACTTGAAGAACGGATACCCTTTATCATAACTCCTGAAGAAAGAAGTCGCCGAAATTTCAGGCCCTATCTAAAGTATGCGGCCATCTTATTACTGGCTGTCGCCACCGGGGTTACGGGCTACCGATTTTACAACGACTCCCTGAATATCGGGCAACTGGCTCAGGAAGATGCTCAGGAAATGGTCTCCAAAAATATACAGGAAGCCACCTTTTTTAACTCCAGGCCCATGGAACTCCCCGCGCTGACCCTTGAAGTCACCCGCAAAACTACAGGATTACACCATATTATTGCCGGCGCTTTCCGGGTGCGGAAAAATGCAGATAAAAAAGTCCGCCAGTTACTGAGAAAGGGCCACAATGCCACCTATCTGGGGGTCAACAAGTATGGTTTACATCAGGTCACCTTTGGCAGCTACAAAGACCCTGAGGAAGCGCTTAAAGCTCTTAAGCTAATAAAGCGCAATGTGTCTTCAGATGCCTGGTTGCTTTCGACCAAATAATCCTGCTTTACTATTAGAGACCATCCATGCCGCGTATCTTTGCGCAAAATTTCCGCTATGCAAGCAAAAACACCCAGTGAATCAAGGACTGTCATGACAGATATGGTCCTTCCGAGCGAAACCAACCCTTTAAATAACTTGTTCGGCGGGGAACTTCTGGCCAGAATGGACCGTGCCGGCAGCATTGCAGCGAGGAGACACAGCAGGCGAATCACCGTCACTGCCTCTGTGAATCATGTAGCCTTCAACACATCCGTACCTCTGGGAAGTGTTGTAACCGTAGAAGCCTCTATTTCCAGGACATTTACCACATCAATGGAGGTGTATATCGATGTATGGATGGAAGACCGGGTAAGCGGGCAACGAACAAAGGCCAATGAGGCAATTTATACCTTCGTTGCTGTTGATGACACGGGTAAGCCAATCGCCGTTCCGGCCCTGCGCCCGGAATCAGAGCTTGAAAAGGAACGATTTGCCGGAGCTTTGAGGCGCAAACAATTGAGTCTGGTGCTGGCTGGTAAGATGAAGCCGGCCGAGGCAACCGAGCTTAAGGCGCTGTTTATGGAAACCCAGGGCAGTTAAAGGAATTTTACAGCCTGTAAATCCATTCTTCGGGATTAAGGCGTGTGGCATCTTCGTACAGGTAAAATTTTAATTGTGTAAGTCCATTTACCCTATTGGTAAATATTTCCCCTAATTCTGTTTTTGCTGTTACATGGTCGCCCTTTTTAACATATAAGTTGGAAAGGTTGTAATAGGTACTTATATAATTGCCATGCTTCAGCTGTACGCCTTTATTCCCGCCAGGAACTGCGAGAATCGCAATTACTTCTCCCTCAAATACGGCCCGGGCCTTTGCACCCTGGTCAGTGGCAATAATCACCCCATTACTCTGATGCTTTATCCCGGGATAAACTGCATCCGTATAAATACCAAAACCCTGCTTTTTAATCCCTTTCTCAACAGGCCAGATCAATTTCCCTTTATTTGCGGAAAAATTAGTCGCCACAATGGCCGCTTCAGGAGTAAGAACAAATGTACTGTTGTCTGCGGAACTCTTTCCGGCACTTTTATTGGATGCGGCGATGGCACTACGTATCAGTCGTTCTATTTGTTCGTCAATTTTTTGTGCTTCCTTTTTCTTGGCAGAAATAGCCGTGGCGTAGTTGCTTTCATTCTGACGTATCGTTTTTAAAAGCGCTTTCTGATCTCCTATTTCGTTGACCATCTGATCCTTTGCACCCTGATTCTGTGATATCAAACGCTCCTTTTCCCGTCGCTGCAGGGTGAGATCTTTATTCATTTGAGTAAGTTCGGTTGTCTTGGAAGTGACCTCCTCACCTTGTTCCTTGCGGTACTGGGTATATTGCTTGATATACTGAAACCGTTTGAATGCCTGAAAAAAATTCTCTGAGGAGAGTAAAAATAAAAGACGGTTGTTCTGAGACCTGTTCTGATACGACTTGCGTATCATATGCCCATAATCATTCTTAAGAATTTCGAGATCTTCCCTTAGCTTTGTAATGTTCCTGATATTGGCATTGATCTGTCTGTTGAGTAGGTTGGTTTGCTGATTGGTAACCCGGATAAGTTGTTGGCGCACGTTAATCTTCTGATCAAGGCGCTCCATCTGATCAAGGATGGTGCCCTTCTGTTTTTTTTCAACAAAAAGCAATCGGTTGATCTCCTCAATCTCATGCTGCAATTGTTCCCTCTTGGCCTCCAGGGATTTTTGTTCATTCGTTTGGGCAAGACCCGAGAAGCAAAGTGGGTAAATCGCCAATAAACAATAGAGGCGATATTTTATCAGGAAATTCATCCCTACTTGATTGTTATTTCTTCACATCCGTTCGGCAGATCGTAAGGAAAGTTCAGGACCTTGTTAAATTCCATGTTGCGATATTCAATTTCAATCCGGGTCTGTTTTTCCTCCTCCGCAGCGAGGATACTGATGCTTCCTGGTAACAACTGAAAGTCTTTTCCACCGTAGTCATTGTAATGAATTTGCAGGAGTCTTTTATTCTGCGGTTGGGAAAGCATGGCGGTCTGGATCTTGTAGGTACGCGGCTCGATGCGGAACAGCATCTTAAAAAACTCCATGGCATTCCTTGGTTTCAGCTCATAGGTGCCGGCATTGAGCTCCATGTCAAACTTCCCTTCCCTGAGATCCACCAGGGCCTGGCCTAAAAGAAGATTTTGCACTTTCTCGAAATTCAGGTCTGTGCCGAGGAGATTGCTCAGATATGTGAAATCCCCGTCAAAACATTCATTCTGCAATTTATTGTAAAATGAAACTCTTTCAGGTGTGATATACGCCTTTACTACCCCAAGTGGGGCACTCATCCAGATGATCTTATCTTTTTCTATTCTCAGGCTTACTCCAACACTTTGTTCGGATTCGCCATCTGAGTAGTCTACTTTCATTCTGCCGCTTATGGTCTTGAAGTCAGGGGCATTTCTATAGTGATTCCGTATGACGGTTCGTGCCGGAAGAGACGCGTCAATTCCGGAATCAGTAGCAGGTTTGCTCGATTTGCAAGAGATAGCAAGCACAAAAAATAACGATAACCCCAACCAGTGAACTGAAAAATTTCTATCCTTCAACATCCTTCTAAGAACCGGTTTTTAATTTGCTAAGATACATATTTGCCTTTGAAGAGTTTCCCAGCGTCATGTATGCAACGGATAACTCCCGATAGATATTGTTTGCAAGCTCATTGTCGTCAAGCAGGAATTCCAGGGCTGATTCAAGTTGAAGTACGGCCTGTTGGGTCTTGGCATTTCTTGCCAATGAAAGACCGTAAGCGTAGTAGAAAAAAGGTATTGAAGGAAAATTTTCAGCTGCTTCGGCCGCTTCGGACTCAAGCGCCGGATAATCCTGTTGTGAAATGAGATCGGTGAGTCGTTTCCTATAGGCCTCAATAGGATTCTCAGCAGTCGGATCGACCACGCTTTCCACAGTGCTCTGTTGTGCATTTTGCTGGCTGATAGAATCGCTTATCCGATGAGACAAATCCATTGATAAGGGTCGGTTAGTAAGTCCCTTAGCTACCTCGATGGCCTTTTCATACTCTCCGTTATAAAAGTACAGTGAGGCGAGATTTTCCCTGAGGTTCGGATTGTCGTACGGAATTTGCTGTCGTACCGATTCCAGGGTAGTGCCTTGGCGGCGCAGGATCTCCATAAGGGCCTGCAGGTACCATTTGTTATCCGGTGAGGCACCCAGGGCCTTAACAGCGTATTCCTGAGCGATCAGCATTTGCTTTTCTTCCAGATAGGCCTTTGCCAGCTCAAAATCGACTACCGGATTATCTTCATCTAATTCCTTGCATTCAAGGAATAATAAGATGGCCTTATCGTAGTTTTCAATGCCTTTTTGTTTAAGTCCCTCAAAGAATTTTTCCTGGAATTCATCAGTATATTCTTCCGTAAAAAGGTCAGCTGCTCCTTCTTCCTGCGCATAGCTCAGCTCTGGGGTGATATTCCCCAATACAAGCAGCAGAAAAAAAACATGCTTCATTCGCATCGACCTGATTTAATTTATTCTCCTTTTAAGCCCTCAGTTTCCGGTGCTGCCAAATCCACCACTCCCTCTTTCACTTTCGGACAAAGCATCTGTTTCAACCCATTCGGCCCTCTCATGTCTGGCTATGACTAGTTGTGCAATACGTTCCCCGCCCGCAATACTGAAATCTCTGTCAGAAAGATTGGCAAGAATTACACCAATTTCCCCTCTGTAATCGGCATCAATGGTGCCGGGAGTGTTCAATACGGTAATCCCGTGTTTTATTGCAAGACCACTGCGGGGACGGACCTGAGCTTCATAACCCTGAGGAATATCAAGGTATATACCGGTGGGTATTAAAGCGCGTTCCAGTGGTGCCAGTACCATAGAATGAGGGATGCAGGCTCTTAAATCCATTCCCGCTGATGCCGAAGTTGCATATTCCGGTAAGGGATATCCGGACTTATTAATGATACTAATTTTCATTTTCTTATAAATATTTGCCGCAATCGTTCATTTTCCAATCGATATACGATGCCTAAAAATAGTAAAAGTAAAAGCCCGCCAATTATCAAATTTCTGTTAAATACGTAAAATGACAGCGCCGAGAATGCTATGGATATAGCCAGGTAAAAGACTATTTTCCTGAAATTGTAAGGGATAGGATAGTACCGCTTTCCGAAATAGTAGGAAAGGGACATCATACTGCCATACGCCGTCAGGGTGGCTAATGCAGAGGCATAATATCCTATACGCGGGATAAAGAAATAATTTATCGCGATGGTTAACAGGGCTCCGAAAGTGGAAATATAGGCTCCGAATCTGGTTCTGTCGGTAACCTTATACCACACCGAGAGGTTGTGATAGATCCCCAGAAAGAAACTGGCCAGAATGATAATAGGAACGACAGGCATCGCCTCCCAATAGAGAGAATTCCTTATAAAAAGTACTTTGAGGACATCGGAGAAAACTACGACTGCCAGTAGGATGACACTACCCAACACCACAAAGTAGTTGGTGATCTGGGCATATGCCTTCTGGGGGTTTTCACTCGTAGCATGACTGAAGAAAAAAGGTTCAATACCAAGACGAAAAGCGGTGGCAAATAAGGTCATGAATAAAGCGAGTTTATAACAGGCTGAATACTTTCCCATTTCGCTTTTTGCAATACTTTCCGGCAAGAGTTCTGCTAACATCACCCGATCAAACACTTCATTGATAGTAAAAGCAATCCCCGCAATCATTACCGGAAATCCATATCCTAACATTTTTCTTAAAAGTCGGCCGTCAAACTGAAAGGGCCATTGAATGTAATATTTGCCCATGATCAGAAGCGTTACAGCGCTGGCAATGCCATTTGCAATGAGTATATATGAGATCTCAAAATCTGCGATGTAAATCAGTCTAAAAAGGCTCTCAGGATGCTCCCGGACCATTGAAGGGAGCATCAGTAGCAGGAAAATATTCAGTCCCAGATTCAATGCCACATTGGTGCATTTAATGATGGCGTAACGTATCGGATTTTCCATAGCCCTCAGAGAGGCAAAGGGGATGATTGTCAGGGCATCCAGGGCGAGAATGGCGATCACATATCCTATAAAAACAGGATCGACATTAAGCACATCCGAAAGGGATCCACGGAACGCAAATGCCATGGCAGTAAACATAAGTGTTGTAGCTGCGATGGATAAAAGTGAGGTGGCCGTAACTTTATCCTTGCTTCCCTCCGAATGATAAAACCGGAAAAAGGCAGTTTCCATACCGTAGGCCAGAATGACATTAAAAATGGCGAACCAGGAGTAAATCAGGTTGACTTCTCCATAAGCATCGGGGAGCATTACTTTTGTGTAGAGGGGGACCAGTATAAAGGAGAGCATGCGAGGCAGGACAGTAGCCAGGCCATAAATAAACGTTTGTTTAAAAAGTTTTTGAAAAAGGCCCAATGGCGTACGGTTTGGAAGGTATTAAATGTAGGTATTATAACCCTGCAAACAAAGTCAGTTCTGCGGTCTGCCGGGATAGATACGGCCGGCTACTTCTTTGATGCCCTTTATTTTAGCATATCTCACTTTATCATTCTCGAGGTAACTCAGCACCGCCTCATCAGCCTCAAGTACAAAGGGGAATATGTTCTCCTTCAACTTTTTTGGTGGTTGATTTCCCACTTCCTGATTTGGATCGCTATGCATGACCATATCGGTACCCGCACCAGCATCCGGAAAAGTGGCAATGGCCATCATGCCCCGGCCATCCATATCCATACTAACAGCCGCCATCCGGCCGCGGAAATAAACATTCTGAAATTCGACCTCCTCCGTGTCCATTTCGCTAAGACTTATCTTAACTATGTTACCTGAAACCGATTCCTCCCTGCCAGCCGTCCAGGGTTCCACCGTGACTTCACTGTACATAAACGGAGTGTTCTTCTCCAATTTTTTCTGAGGGGAACATCCGGCCATCACAGACAGCAGGACAAGCATAATAAAAATTGGATGCTTCATAGCGTTTTAGTTATCAGGACCTTATAAAGATATAAAATCAATGATTGTGCCAGACGAGGGAAGTGGCATTATGAAGATTGATCTTTGCAGCGGTGACCTGAAGTGGGTCAGGGTCTGCCATTCCACTCCCATTTTAATCAAGGTTTAACCCTTCAGGGCTTCAGCCCCGCCTACGATTTCGAGGATTTCATTGGTAATCGCCGCCTGCCTGGCCTTATTATAGGTCAGCTTTAACTGATCTCTCATGTCCTTCGCATTGTCTGTTGCCTTGTGCATGGCGGTCATTCGGGCACCGTGTTCACTGGCAAAAGAATCCCGGATTGCCTTGTATAATTGCGTCTTCAACATTTTAGGAATGAGTTGTTCGACGATTTCGGACTTGGATGGCTCAAAAATATAATCCGTAGTCGAAGGCTTTTCTCCTACAATTGGCGCAATAGGTAAAAACTGTTCGGTCATGACCAGCTGTGTTGCTGCATTCTTGAATTTATTGTAGATGATATCTATTCTGTCGTATGCGCCTGAAGCAAACAGCTCCATCAGCATTTCAGCAATGGCGGCGACATTATCAAAAGTAAGGTCGTCAAAAACCCCGCTCTGATTTGAAATAATCCTACATCGTTTCCCAAGCATGTCATTTGCCTTTTTCCCGATAGCCAGGAAATGTACCTCTTTGCCCGCATATTGCTCCTTTGACAATACCAGCCCATGCTTGATAATGTTGGTATTAAATGCTCCACACAGCCCCCGATTGGAGGTGATCGCTACTAAAAGAACTTTCCGGACTTCACGTGTATCTGAATACCTGCTGCCCGAATCCGCATCGAGGCTGGCGCTGAGATTCTGAAGTAATTCCGTAAGTTTATCCGCATAAGGCCTCATGGCAGTAATAGCATCCTGGGCTTTCTTGAGCTTGGCAGCAGAAACCATTTTCATGGCACTGGTGATTTGCATGGTAGATGATACCGATGCGATCCTGTTACGTATTTCTTTTAGGTTTGCCATAAGCTTTTCTAGTACTCCGAAGAGGAGAAATCAATTGCAGCTATTAGAAAAGGCAGGACCTTCCGTCCAACCGTTCAGTCTTATTATTATTTATACTTGGCAGACATCTCTCTGCAAACAGTTGTCAGCGTATCGGTGACCTCATCCGTAAGTTTCCCCGCTTTGAGCTCCTCAAGCATATTCCTGTGCTTCGCATTAAGAAATTCGAGGTAATCTTTCTCGAATTCCTTCACTTTATCTACAGGTACATCCCTCAGCAGGTTTTTGGAACCTGCATAAATAATAGCGACCTGGTCCTCTACGGTAAAAGGGTCGTTTTGTGCCTGCTTTAATATTTCCACATTACGTCTGCCTTTTTCAATAACATTCAGCGTGGCTGCATCCAGATCCGATCCAAATTTTGAAAATGCTTCAAGTTCTCGAAACTGAGCCTGGTCCAATTTCAGGGTCCCTGCCACTTTCTTCATAGATTTGATCTGGGCGTTCCCTCCCACACGGGACACGGAGATTCCCACGTTGATCGCAGGTCGAACTCCCTGATTAAATAAGTCCTGTTCCAGGAATATCTGCCCGTCTGTGATAGAGATGACATTGGTAGGAATGTACGCCGATACGTCTCCGGCCTGAGTTTCAATGATTGGCAGGGCCGTAAGAGATCCGCCACCTTTAACAATCGGCTTGAGCGGGTCTGGCAGGTCATTCATGTTTTTGGCGATCTGATCATCTGAAATGATCTTGGCAGCTCTTTCCAGCAAACGGGAATGCAAATAAAAGACGTCGCCCGGATAAGCTTCCCTCCCAGGAGGCCTTCTTAGCAGCAGGGAAACTTCCCTGTAGGCTACTGCCTGCTTGGAAAGATCGTCATAAATAATCAGTGCCGGTCTTCCGGTATCTCTGAAATACTCTCCGATGGCAGCACCGGCGAAAGGTGCGTATACCTGCATAGGTGCCGGATCCGCAGCATTGGCAGCAACGATGGTCGTATATGCCAGGGCGCCTTTATCTTCCAGGTTCTTGGCGATGGCAGCAACGGTTGACGCCTTCTGACCAATGGCAACGTAAATACAATATACTGGTTTCCCGGCATCATAAAATTCCTTCTGGTTCAGGATGGTGTCGATACAAACGGTTGTTTTTCCTGTCTGACGATCCCCGATCACAAGCTCCCTCTGTCCCCTTCCAATGGGGATCATCGCATCGATGGCCTTTACACCTGTCTGCAAGGGTTCGTTCACCGGCTGCCGGAATATAACCCCGGGAGCTTTACGTTCAAGAGGCATTTCAAAAAGCTCACCTGTAATGGCTCCTTTACCATCAATGGGATTCCCGAGTGTATTCACTACGCGACCCACGATGCCTTCACCAACATGAATAGAAGCAATTCGCTTTGTTCTCTTAACGGTTGCGCCTTCCATAATTTCATAGGAAGGGCCCAACAAAACCACCCCTACGTTATCTTCTTCAAGGTTAAGGACAATACCTTCCAGCCCTCCATCAAAGGCCACCAATTCCCCGTATTGGGCATTGGCAAGCCCGTAGACCCGAGCTATTCCATCTCCTACCTGCAATACGGTTCCCACTTCATCGAGGGTCGCCGTAGCTTCAAATCCCGAGAGTTGTTTCTTCAAAATTGCTGATACTTCAGCGGCTTTTACTCCTGCCATTTTATTTATGATGTAAGACGAAAAGCGAAGACCCGCTTTCGTAATTTATACTTATAATGTATGTGTAAATTCAGTTTTCAACCTGTTCAGTTTGTTGGCGATACTCGCGTCATACTGCAAATCCCCTATTCGCAATACGAACCCGCCAATGATACTTTCGTCAACCTTGTTTTCTATAGTTACCTCCTTGCCGGTTAGTTCCTTTACCTTAGCGAGAAGTTTTTGTTCCAGGTCCCTGGTCAGGGGAAGGGCCGTAGTAACGCGTGCAACTCCCTCACCCTTCATCTCCTCATTGAGGATCAAATATTTGAATGCCACTTCATTCAGGATGGGTATCCTTTTATTGTCGACCAACATGGTGATAAGGCCTTCAGAGATCTCGTGGACATCACTAAAGATCGCGAGTAATGCCTTTTTCTTGGCAGCTCCCTTAATTACGGGACTCCCCAGCATATTTCCCAACGCTTTGCTTTCAGCAATAGTGTCAACCACTATTCGCATATCCCGCTCCACCTTTTCCGTGGCTTTGCGGTCTACAGCGAGGTCCAGGACTGCTCTGGCATATCTCAGTGCCGCTCTTGACTCGGTCATGATTTAGAATTCAGGTCTATATCTCCCAACATTTCAGTGACCATCTTTAACTGCTTATCCTTATCCGAAAGCTCTTTTCTTATGACTTTTTCAGCGATTTCAACAGAAAGCAATGCCACCTGGCTCTTAATTTCGGCTACAGCAGCTTTCTTTTCACTATCGATAGTTGCTTTTGCCTGCCTTATCATTTTGTCGCCTTCCAGCTTGGACTGCTCCCGTGCATCGGAAAGGATCTTTTCTTTTAACTCCCTGGCTTCTTTGAGCAAAGCTTCCCGCTCTGCGCGCGCCTCCTTCAGAATGCGTTCATTATCCGCCTGCAGATTCTGCATTTCCTTTCTGGCATTTTCAGCCTCTGCGAGCGCACTGACAATAGATCCTTCCCTTTCATTTACCGAATTCAGGATGGGTTTCCAGGCGAACTTTCGCAGGATGAAAAGCAAAAGAAAGAAAGAAAGCGTCGTCCAAAATATGAGGCCCCATTCCGGGGTAACTAATTCCATAGGCTGTCAATTACTGTTTTTAAAAAAGCAGGGTACGGCCAACCGCCGTACCTCGCTTATTACTTGTCCATTGCAAGGAAAGAAACTACAACCGCAAAAAGTGCAATCGCCTCAATAAAGGCAATAAGCACGATTGCAGCACCCTGAAGTTTCCCTTGCATTTCGGGTTGACGTGCCATTGCTTCCATGGCTGCCGCTCCGATTTTTCCAACGCCTATACCACCCCCTATGGCGGCAAGCCCTGCTCCAATCGCAGCAAGTGCACCATAGCTGATAGTAGCCGTTTCCTGTACTAATGCTAAACTCATAATGAAAAATATTTAAAAAATTAATTAATGATCCTGTTCCAGTGCCTGACCAAAATATAAGGCCGACAACAAGGTAAATATATAGGCCTGAATAGCGACAACCAATACTTCAATTATGCTGATAAAAACCACAAAAATGACGGATGCCGGTGATACCCAAAGCGTATTCAGTACAAAAATGAGCGAAATAAGGCTCAGGATAATCACGTGCCCGGCAGTGATGTTCGCGAATAAACGAATCATGAGGGCCAGGGGCTTTATAAACATGCCAAGAAATTCTATTGGTGCCAGAAAAAGCTTCATATATACCGGTACTCCTGGCATCCAGAGCATGTGCTTCCAGTAATAGGATCTGCTGCTGAACAAGGTGATAATAAAAGTGATCACAGACAGGGAAAGCGTAAATGCAATGTTGCCACTCAGGTTACTGCTGAAAGGGAAAAATGGGATAAGGCCAAAAATGTTGTTGAGCCATATAAAGAAGAAAAGGGTTAGTAAGAAAGGCATGTAACGCCGGTAACTATGAACTCCTATATTGGGTATGGCAATTTCATCTCTTATAAATACAATGATCGGCTCAAGGAACTTCCCGAATCCTTTTGGCATATTATTGCCGGACTTTCTATAGGATCTGGCAGCGGAAGTAAAAAGTAAAATAATGAGCAACAGTGAAAGGAACATCGAAAACACATTCTTGGTAATCGACAGATCCAGAGGTTTTGCCGCATTTACAGGATGTCCTTCCGCATCGAGGTCCAATCGCGCGGCACCTTCCTCCAGCCGGTATATCTTATCATGGACATTTACAAAATCCATCCCTTTCCTCGTCACTACAGTGCTGCCGTCTGTATTGTGATGAAACTCCCCGGACATGAAGGTCACTAATCCGTTTTCTGTCCAGAGTATGACGGGTAGTGGCATGGTGAGGTGACCTGCTATATGAAATTCATGGCTGTCTCCAATGTGATGAAAAATCAGTTCGGTAGTGTTGAAAGGCTCCACTTTTTCCGACTCCTGCGGAACAGCAAAACCAGGCGTCAAAAACAAGCCGAATACGATCATCAAAACTGCCCGTAATGTACTGATCCGCATGGAAATCTTCATAGACAGAAGCGCTCTAAAAATTCGCTGCAAATGTACAACCAATTAATGAACTTGCAAACAATATTACAGTGATTATGCGGATTTCTGAAGAAACTTATTTACCCCTGAAATTTCAGCCACAAGAAAGAAAAAATAGGGGACAAAAAAGTGCAGGATTTCGATTCTCTGTTTTGGGCTCTGTCCGGTAAAAATCGGGGTTAGAAACAGGATTGAAGCGACAATTTTAACGAGCGTCAGGGCGATAAAAAAATTGAGTACATAGGAAGGTCTAGTGCTTTTGACATAACGGAGGATCACGAACACAAAAAATACAAACAAAAAGTGAAAACTATAAATGGTAATAAGGGAGTAATAAAATTGCCGCTCACTTTCGCCGGGAAGAAACAACTTTTGCAGTAAAAACAGTATTGTCGCAAATGAGATGAGTTTGGCAGTAAAGATCCCGACTTCTTTTCCCATGAACGAATCGCACTATTTGCCTCCGCTATTAGCTCCTCTGATAGCGATATACATGGCCAATGCAACAGAAGCCAGCGAGCAGGCCAAAGTGAAACCACTGTATTTGTTTGGGTAGGCCTCGTCAAGCTTTACCCCGCCATAGCTTCCTAACCCGATGATCACAACCATTTGGACTGCGATTCCGGAATACTTGGCGTAGGAATTCAATGGGTTTTCCCCTTTTGAATTAGGAGGCTTTTGCGGATTCATTGGTAGTACTGGAACTGCTAGTCCCTACGCTGGAACGATATGATCCTGTTGCCGGTGTGCTTTCCGCGGCATTCTTGGCCGATGCAGCTGTTGTACTGTGAGTGGTACCGCTCATACCTGCTTTCCCCTTCATGTTGCAGGAGGCATTAAATGTAGCCCCTGGCTCAACAGCCAGTTTAGAAACGGATACGGTTCCTTCTATGACTGCTGAAGACTTCAGAGATAGTAAGTCTGAAACCATAAGCTCCCCGTTAAAACTGCCTTCAATATCAGCGTTGACACATTCTACCTTTCCGTGAATGTAGCCATCCTTTCCTATGACTACTTTTCCGGAGGTTTTAACATTCCCGTCTAATTTTCCATCAATCCTGAAATCAGCCTCGGAAATGATGTCTCCTTTAATCTTAGTATTCTTTTCAATCCTGTTTGGTTGTCCTCCTATTTCGTTCATAATTCTAGGTTTTTTGTTATCTGAAAACATTGCGTCTATGGTTTTGGGGTTAAACTCTTATCCATATATTCTTGTAAGTTTTTATGTACCTGGATGATTTTATAGTTAGAGGTTAAAATTACAAAATTCTCATTATCAATCTTATAATCTTTATTGTTTTTTAGCAACTCCACGTACCCAAGGGCAAAATCCCTTGACCTGAATCCATGTACCACGATAAATTCCTCCTCAAGATTGTAAATGTCCCTGGACACCTTATTCAGGTAGCGAAGATCGACAATGGAGGCCTGTAATCTGGCCATAAGCTTCATTGCAACTTCATCCTGTTGTCTCTTAAACGGAAATACCACCTTCCAATTCCCTCCGCCTGAAATCCCGGTTTCTGTAGAAAATTCGCGGGGCTCGAGATTTGGAAGCTGTTCGGCGATCATTTGTTGTGCCTTTTTTCCCTCGGGACTGTTCGGATAATTTAAAGCCACATAGTTCAGTGCTTCCCGGTAGTCCAGGAACCCCTGTAACCTTCCAATCGCATTGGCTTTTAGCATCTCAAATTTCGGGACGATCGGATCCCCGGTAAAGGTGTTAATTTGCTCTTCCGCGACCGTAATCACAGTCAGGTATTCCTGGTTTTGGAAACGCCTGAAAAGTTCGGCATATTTGGCTTCGGGACTGTCAGAAGCATCTGACAGTACGGTCTGGGGATTGAGCAGAAGTTCTGCATAGCGCGAATCCGGATGGTTACGGATAATATCCTCTTTCATTTGCTGTGTCAGAGGGCTTTCTGTGGCCTCATAAATTTTATAGAGATTGTACTTGGATGGCAGGATCAGTCGTTCCTCAGGCTGCGATTTTAAAACGTCTTCCAATCGGGATGCTGCCAGCTGATTCTCCTTGAATTTTTCTTTATAGATCAGCCCAAGTTGATAATTTGCAAAATTCCTCTCCGTAGAAAGGCTGTCAATGACCCCTTTATCAGTAGGAATCTGATCCATATAATATGCCAGTTCATACCTTTGGTCTTCCGCCAAATTTACTTTCAGAGTGTCAGCAGCAGCAATGGAAATATCCTTTGAAAGAGCCTTGTTTTTATCACTCCAACGCCAGTCGTCTTCGAGTGACCTCTTGCCCCAGTTATTGACAAACTCCGTTTTACCATACCCCAGACTCGTAATATTATAGAAATAGAATTTCCCTTGGTTCTCCTGTCCTCCCTTGGAAGCCGCAAATGTTGCGAATCCCGTGTTGGCCATTCTTTCCTGCTCTCTGGTCGCTTTATCTGCAGCTTCCTTTAAGCGGGCAATGTGGGTTTCGAAATAAGCCTTTCTGGCTTCTTCCGGCATGTTATATAGTGTAATAATACTATCGGCATTCTGTACTACCTCTTCGTACCTTATAACATCTTCCAGATTATCCAGCTTTCTTTTAGTGTCTCTGTATTTTTTCGTGTTCTGCGCAAGGTTGGACAGTACGCTGTCATAATAGGCACCCGCCGTTTTATATTGATGTTCTTCAAAATTGTATTCCGCAACGTCCTCATAATTTAGGGCATTCAATTGGGGAAGATCGGAAGTTGCCCTCAGGGATTTATCATAATAAACCAGGCCAAGGCTGTCCGCCTCGTTGTCCATGTGATAAAGAGCGATTTGCCTGTAGATTTTATCCAGGTATGGTCTGTTCTCCCGATCCTCTTCCAGATGGGTCAGGTATTCCAGCATTTCGACCTTATTGGCCTCCGTCAATTCCGTATTCTGTATTTTCTGCAGGTGCGAATTGATAAAATAGACACGTGGTGATTTCCGGTTCAACTCAATAACTTTGTCAAAGGCAATATTGGCACTGTCCTTAAATTCCTGTTGGTTGTAAAGTTGCCCGATAATAAAATAATACCTCCCTTTTTCCGGATTTTTTCTGGTATAAGCGCTGGCGATCTTCAACTGCTGAACGGCCGAATCGGGATGGCTTAGGTTGATATAGGCCTGGGCCATGGTTGCTCTGGCATCCGCATATTGCTGATCCCTCAGCGCTTCGTATTGCATCAGGCGTTTCAGGTTCTTTAAGGCGAGTTCCTCATTTTCCAGTCGGATATTGGTCTTTTCCCGCCAGAGAGTAGCCTCGTTGAGCTTGTCGCTTGTAACGTACTTATTCAGAATATAATTAAAGGCTTCCAGGGCAGGGACAAAACGCTGATCAAAATACCTTGATTTGCCCAATAATAAGAAAGACTCATCCGTCTGCGGATTTCGCTCTTCATCATCGATATCCATACTGTGTTTCTGAATGGCCTTCGTGGCTTTCTCTTCTGCAATGATAAAATTCGGATTGTTATTCTCTGAATCGAGTTCAATTTCTTCCCGGACTTCCAGGCGTTCCACTGGCAGAACCTGCCAATAGTCATCTTTGTAAGAATTATTGAGCTGCTCCCGACCTTCCTCAAAAGCGATATTCCCATTATACAAAACATTATATTTCGTATTCAGGGCGTGCCAGTTCCGGTTGATCAGCGCATCTTTTTTAGTGGAACAGCCTTGAAATAGCAGTCCTCCGGCTAACAGGATAAAAATGCAAATAAAACTCAGTTTCAAAATTCCCGGTGTTCTTTGGTAATCTAAACTGAAAAAACAGAGGTTTAGTATGCCGTTGGTCGGTAAAAACCAGCTAAATGGCCGGCTTGTGATTAAAAGTCAAAGGAGCGGCCATTCATAAGAATGTCACCATATCTAAAGTCTTACCCGGCAAAGAAGGCCTCCAGTTCTTTCAGTGTCTCTGTTGAAGTTGCTATGTCGCGGACCACTTTCCCTTTGTTAAGGACAACGATCCGCTCACATACTTCGGTAACGTGGATCAGATCATGACTGGAAACGAGTACCGTCACTTCCATATTACGCGCCAGATCTTTGATAATTCCTTTGAGCCGGATCTGGGTGGTGGGATCCAGATTGGCAAATGGTTCATCAAGGATGATCACCTCCGGATTTCCGATAAAGGCAGCCACGATTCCTACTTTCTTCTGATTCCCTTTAGAAAGGTCCCTGAGATATTTCTTCTGGCCAAGGATCTCATCGTGAAAAAAATCTTCAAACCCGGCCAGCAGGGCATTGACATCCGCTTTATTGCGTCCCCGTAATTCGCCGATAAAATAAAAATACTCCTCAGGAGTAAGATACCCTATCAAGAATGATTCATCGATAAACGCGGATGTAAAGGGTTTCCATGCCTCACTTGTGTCTACCTGAACCCCCTTATTGATGATGCGGCCTGTGGAGGGCTGAATCAAATCCAGAATCAAACTAAAAAAAGTGGTTTTTCCAGCTCCGTTATTGCCTACCAGACCAAAGCTTTGACCCTTGGGAATCTCTAAATCAGGAATTTGCAGCACAGTTTGTGGGCCATAAGTTTTGGAAAGATCTTCAGCTTTTATCATAACTGATTGCTTAGGAATTTTGTTTGTATGCCATTAAAGTCCGATACTTCTCCTTTTTATAGATTTTCTCTATTTTACCAAAGACGAGATTTTTAAATGCAAATCCCAGGATGCCGGTCCCGGCAACAAGTGCATATCCGGCCCAGGGATGAATCAGGTAGTGGCCTATCGCAAATACCACCAGGGGTAGCAACAGTTTGGGTAAGGTCAGGAGTAATGTTTTTAAATTAAAAGATTGTTTATCCCCAAAGGCCTTCTTTCCTGAAGTAAGATCAATAGGGGTTTTGATGTATGCTCCGCCCCACAAAACGAGATAGGAGTTTACGCCAATATTGTAAATGGCTCCCACTAATACGGCCAGGTAGGCTTCCCAACCGAAATAGAGATAAAAGGATGCCAGTACCACGCTCAATATGGTCGCAATGATCACCAAATACCATTTGGAGGTGATGTATTCCCTGTATTTTATATTCTGGCTCATCATAAGAGGATAATAGGAACTATCCCAGCTTGGCACAAATTGTCCGAAACTGAAAAGGAAACCCCCTGACACAAAAATGCCCGCGAAAATCTTCATAATGGGGTTGTCATAAGATTCTATGCCCCCGGTAAAAAAAAGCAGTCCATAAAAGAGGAACAGGAAGCTCATAATGACCGCTGTCTTGGAACGTTTATTCCTCCTGATCAATTTTATATCATTTTTTAGGAAAGTGCCCAGATTGCCAAAGCGATTCAACCAGGTATAATCCTCTGTTTTAGCTACCGCATTCCTGGTCGCCAATCCTGCATCCAAATACATATTTTTCCTGAAATAGGAGGTTGAGATAAAATACAGGCCGATCAAAACAATCCATGGCAGCAAAGCCGTCAGTGGCTGCTGATATAAAGTATGAAAAAGGGGTCCGGAAATCTGGGTGATATCAAAGAGGCCATAATATTGCAAAATCCCAAGAAGCAGAATCACACCTGCCACAGGATAGAAAACACTGTCCTTATTGTTCATGAGGACATTTATAAAATTATTGCAATAGAAAAGGGCTATAAGTCCGACGTGCCAGGTGAGAATTCCCAAAGGGTTGTATCCCTGATAGAGCAAAACGATGGAAAAAGGAATAAACAAGAAGCCTTGACTCCAGTTAAAAAAAGAGATTACCGTCTTACCGAGGGTAAATGTCACCACCTTTTTTTTAGATACCGGAAGACACAGCAGCGGTTTAATATTGAGAATAGGCATCTTTTGCAATACAAATCGGAGGTAGAGATCTATTAGCAGATAATAGATCATGTAACGGTTTACAACGAAAAGCGGATCCCCCATTCCGGCCTTCTCTATCATAAAAAAAGTGCCGATCCCCAGGAAAAGAAACACCGCCATCATATACAATGCCCCGAAGATCATCAAAATGCGAAATACCAGATTCGTCTTAAAGGAGGCAGCCCTGACGAACGATTTCCATTGGAGATAAATAAAATGTCTGAACATCCTGTGCAATTCTGTGCTAAATAATTTCTTTTGCCATTATGGTTTACCGGATACAAGTCCCTAATAATTGTCCCAAGGGAGAAATATAGTACTTGTTTTGCTTAATTTTGCCCAAATTTTCTTGAATGACGAATTTCTATCCCCTCATAGTAGCAGCCGTCGAACAGCTCACTCCCAATTCTGTTGCCGTTACCCTGACGGTGCCCGAACACCTGGCAGGTAAATTTTCTTTTCAGTCGGGGCAATACGTAACCATCAAACATATGGACAAAGGTAACGAATTGCGCAAGGCCTATTCCATCTCGTCCAGTCCGGAACAAAAGGATATTACAATAGGAATTAAAAAGGTAAGTGATGGTAGGTTTTCTGTGTATGCGAACACGAAGTTAAGCAAAGGGGATATTTTGGAGGTAATGCCTCCGGGAGGGCGGTTCGTGTTTAACCCTAGCGGAACGGAGCAAAAAGTTGCTGCATTTGCTGCCGGCAGCGGCGTTACCCCTATTATGAGTATTGCGCGAACTGTCCTTGACGGTCATCCCGAAAATATCTTTGTACTCGTATACGGAAATTCTACTGTAGCCGAGACCATGTTTTATGATGACCTTGTGGCATTGAGAAAAGCCTACCCGGGCAGGTTCCACCTTCATTTCATTTTCAGTCGCGCTCAGGAAGATAATAGCCTCTTTGGAAGGATTGAGGCTTCTACCGTCAACTTCATCCTCAAAAATAAATACAAGCATCTTTCTTTTGATCAGTTTTACATCTGCGGCCCGGAACCTATGATCCATATCGTCTCCGACCATTTGAAACTTAATGGGGTGGCAGATGAAAAGATCCACTTTGAACTTTTTACCTCCAAATTACTAGAAGACCATATGGCTCATGACCTGGAAGGCAAAACAATGCTGGAGGTCACTCTGGATGATGAAGTCTTTACCTTTCCAATGGATAAGAAGATGTTGGTCCTCGATGCCGTACTCAAAGAAAATATTGATGCCCCCTATTCCTGCCAGGGCGGCGTATGCAGTACCTGTATCGCACGCATCATCGAAGGTAAGGCCGAGATGGTAAAAAATCAGATCCTCACGGACGGCGAAATAGAGGAAGGGTTTATTCTCACATGCCAGGCACATCCTTTAACACCGGTGCTCAAAGTGGACTATGATGATGTATAAGCTCAGCTGTTACTTTTCACTTTGCATTCTGCTGCGCTTAGGCGAGGCGGGATGCAACCACCCATAGTCCGGTAACGATCTCTCCGGATCATCCGATTTCCTCTTTAATTTCACTGCCACACTGCCGCTAATACATTTAAACCTGTCCCCGTGATCAGGGAATAGGCTGATTATGGCATTTGGTCGGAAAATGTTACCGACCAAACGGTTGGTCAAAACCACAGCAGGGACTTCTTTCAACGGTAATTGGACAGCTGATCGACTTTATGCGAAGCTTTGTCTTTAAATATTCCTCATTTATGGCAATCGGGGGTTCTTTGTTATAGACTTTACGGTCTGTTTTTAACCAAACCCAAATCTAATGGATAAGAATCTGAAACGCATGGCTACCATGCACAGAATGCAGGTCACCGGCCTGGAGCTTTTTTACAAGAACGGTTATTACAACACAAGCATTGACGATATTCTCAAGGAATTATCGCTTTCCAAAGGTGCTTTTTATCATCATTTCGACAGTAAGGAAGATTTTTTTACCGAAATCATCCAGAACCTGATCATGAGGAAAATTTATAATATTCTCATTGAACCTATTGAGGGATCGGGCAACAGCCTTGACATAATCACCAACTGCTTTGACAATGCTCTGGAGACAGCGGTTCATAATGAACTGGACTATGGTTTTGTCCTCGGCAATTTTATCAACGAGTTCAATGGAAGGAACCCCGTAATAATGAAACATCTAAATGATATTTTGAAATTATGGGAGGTTCACTTGGTTACGGCCATACAGAGGGGGAAACTCAATGGCCATATTGACCGTCACGTAGAGAGTGAAGGGGTAGCAGTTTTCCTGATGAGTGCTTACCTCGGTATCCGGACCATCATGGTGCATAGCAGCCCAAGTAGCCGCAAATACAGGTTCATGAGCCAGATGCGGATGTACTTTAAATCGATCCAGGCAAAACAGCAGACAGTATAGAAGACAGTTACTCTGAAGACTTTGAAGAAGCACTCCCTAATACTTCCTGTGCTTTTTTCACAATCATAGCGGGAGGAATGGTTCCTATGGCACGTTCGTATCCTTTCGGAGTTCTTTTACCATAAACGGAGGTTGGAATGGCGGGAAAAAGGTTTCTGTCGGCCATCAGCCAATGTTCCGGGTTTTGTCTGAAGGGAGCAAATCCCGAATGGGGATGGGTCACCCCCCACAGGGTAATGGTCGGAATGCCAAAGAGGGCTGCCAGATGGCCATTACTACTGTCCATCGATATCATAAGATCCAGGTTGGAAATAACCATAAGCTGTTCCCGGAAACTCAGTTCTCCTGCTGTGGACACGGTCCTCTCATAAGGTGCTGCCATCTTTTGCAATTGATGGGCTTCTTCTTTACCACCTCCGAAGAGGTATAGGGAATAAGCGGCTGTTTCATTCAACATTTGAATGACGGAATCCATGGCCTCTAAAGGATACATCTTGCCCTGAAACGCAGCAAAAGGGGCCAGTCCAATCTTTTTACCCCGCGATTTTCCGAGGAGTTTAGCGGTGGCTGCAGATAAAGGCTGGCGCGAAACAAGGGTTACCTGGTTCAGATCGACCGGGAATCCCAGTTCCCCAAATACATCTGCATACCGCTGATGGGTAGATTTGAGCGGGACAAACAATTTATTCTGATGGCGTGTCAGGGCGCGCTTTGCTACTCTTCCCTTATCGATCTGTATATAGGGTACAGAAGTAAAACCAAAGAAAAACTTAAGGATGTGGGTGCGCAGCACTCCATGCAGATCGGCAACTCCGTGTATTCCCACTTTACGCAAGGCATTGAAGAGCTTGTAAATGCCGTGGAAACCCTTGTGTTTGCCGGCAGGTTCAATGGGATATAAGGTGGTATTAGGAATTAAATCAAAGAGCGGGGCGAAAGCTTCCCGACTGAGGCAGGTTATCTGCAGATGGGGGTAGGTTCTGACAACGGCAAGCAGGACCGGAATGGCCATCGCTACATCGCCAAGGGCCGAAAGGCGAATGACCAATAAATGAAACGCCGCAGACTGAGGGGTACTTAAGGCGGAGAGGTTAGTTTTCCTTACTGCCACGAAGAACCGGGTTTAAAGTCTCATCGTTGTACATCTTCATCTGTTTGTACACTTTCATATACTTTCTTCCCCCTTCCAGGTCTGACAAAAGCTGGTCTATGGCCGTTGTCAGATCTGACTGTTGTTCCTCCAATATCCGCAACTTGTCACGACAGCGCGCCAGGTGGTCCTCCATGGCATCATCGCGACTGGTTTCTTCCCGCATGTGGTAAACTTTAAGGGCGAGGATGGAAAGACGATCGACTGCCCAGGCAGGGCTTTCGGTATTAATAGTAGCATCTGCATTTTTTTGTACTGATTGGTACATATTTAAGAAATACCCATCAATCTCTTCAACCAAATCCGTCCTGTGCTGATTGCTGGCATCAATTTTCCGCTTCAGAATAAGGGCCTCCTCTGGATCGATTCCGGGATCCCTTATGATATCCTCATAATGCCATTGGATGGTATCAATCCAGTTTTTCTGATATAACAGATGCTCTATTAAATTCTGAGGATAAGGGTTAATAAAAGGCTGGCTTATGTGATCCTCCACATGATAATGCCTGATACTCTCTTCAAATACGCGTAGTGCCAGCTTACTAAACATCCACCTTCATTTTGTTGCAAAGATACTTTTTATTTGACAACTGACTCCGTCAGAAAAACGATCAGGGGTAGGGTTACAAAGGCGATAAGTATCAGTTCCTTAATGTTTACTTTTTTGATGACCTCAACATATTTGGTCATTAAAATTGCGGCAGGAAAAAATGTGATTAGTACCGGAAATGAGACCGGGGAAGTTTTGAGAAGCGTTAACACCAAGCCAATGACAAATGAGATTGCGATAAGACGCATGGTGATAAGTTTACCTGTGCCCAGCTTGCCCAATTTTAGAAACGCCCAGAAGCCGGCAAACAATGTGAGTAAAATGTAGATAGTGAGTTTGGCGCTGCTTGCCCAATAGGTGATCCAATTGGCTGTTAAGGTAAAGGAAAAGCGATAATGCTCCCTGATCATCGTCGTTTTGTCAAGCAGGATAAGTACCCCATAAACGATGATCCCCACCGTACACACGCCAATGAAAGGAACCAGCCAGTTTCTGATATTCTTTGGTTCGTAAAAATAGATCGCAATAAAGACCAGAATGATAAACAACAACGCCCAATCATAAAAAAAGCTGGCTACTGCAATCCAGAGCGAGGCATCGAGTAGTTTTAGTTTCATCTCCTTGAGAGACCTCATACTCAGGAGTCTGCGCTGTGCGAGCAATAGAAAAAAATTGCAAAGGATGGCATTATTGTCAGTGATTGTCGTAGAAAAAACTACTAAACAGGCAGAATAGAAGAGGATTGTGAACGCGTTGGTTCCTGTAATCTGATTTCGCTTGACTATGAAGTTTACTACGAAGATGCTAAAGAGTAGCACCGCAAGCACCACGGTTTGTAACAGTAATTCCTCCGGAGTATAAGCCCTCTTGAAAATCAGAAAATGTACAGTCCAGTAGAAAAAAAATAAAAATCCGAGAAGAATAATGTAATTTATAGGTTTAGTTTTCCCAAAAATGGTCGAAATCATCCTGGCTTTTTATATTTTTGCATGTAAATATAACCAAGATGGAAGCATTTTTTAAAGGCATAGAAGATTTATTCGTCAACGTTCTTTTTTGGCCATTTGACTTCCTGAGGTATCTTCAAAACTGGTGGGCTTCCAATATTTTAAGCTGGATTTTTATCATATTGGGACTGGTTGCTTTTGCCTACTGGTTGTTGCAATTGAAAAAATTTGATGACAACGGAGAAGAAGATAAAACGATATCCTCCCACTCCTATCTCTGAGTTATAGATCGAATCCGAGGTCTTTCCTGTAGTACATCTGGTGGTAACTTATCCTTTGCAAACTTTGATACGAAGTTTGCAGGGCTTGCCGGAAATCCCGCCCGTAAGAAGTGATAGCAAGGACCCTTCCTCCATCAGTTATCACCTTCCCATCCCTTATTCGGGTTCCTGCGTGAAAAACGACGGAGTCAGTAACCGCGTTTATTCCCCGAATCTCATCCCCTTTCCCATACAATTCAGGGTAACCACCCGCAACAACCACCACCGTTCCTGCAGCACGTTCGTCAATTTCGAGGTCAATGCGGTCCAGGGTGCCATTTCCTACCGCCTTCAGAACCGTGGCCAGGTCGTTTTTGATCCTTGGGATGATGACTTCTGTTTCAGGATCACCCAACCGCACATTATACTCTATTACAAAGGGTTCCTCACCCACTTTTATCAGGCCTATAAAGATAAATCCTTTATATTCCATTTGGTCTTTTTTTAAACCTTCCATGGTGGGACCAACAATTTGATCCTGCACCTTTTCCATAAATTTTTTACCGGCAAATGGTACCGGAGATATGGCTCCCATCCCGCCGGTATTTAGTCCGGTATCTCCTTCTCCAATACGCTTATAATCTTTTGCAGTCGGAAGCACGTGATAATTCTTGCCATCGGTTAGTACAAAGCAGCTTAATTCAATCCCTGAGAGAAATTCCTCAATCACAACCGTAGCACCTGCTGCCCCAAATTTTGCATTGATAAGCATGGCTTCAAGTGCTTCTTTCGCCTCTGTCAGAGAATGTAAAATTAGCACGCCTTTACCTGCTGCCAAACCATCCGCTTTAAGAACGTATGGTGGTGCCAGGGAATCAAGAAAAGCGTAACCATCGTGAAGTTCTGCGGCAGTGAAGCTTCTATAGGCTGCGGTCGGAATATGGTGCCTTTTCATGAATTCCTTGGCAAATTGCTTGCTTCCTTCCAGGGTTGCAGCCAGCTTACGGGGTCCGATCACAGGAATATGTGCGATCTCCGGATCATCAAGAAAGAAATCATGAATCCCAAGGACCAGAGGAATCTCCGGCCCGACCAAAATCAAATGAATCTCATAGTCAAGGGCCGCTTTTTTTATTGCTTCGAAGTCGTCAATCCGAATGGGTAGGTTTTCTGCAATTTCGCTTGTCCCCGCATTCCCTGGAGCTACATATAGCTCTTTTACCTGAGGGCTTTGCCGTAATTTCCATGCGAGGGTATGTTCTCTGCCACCGGAACCGAGAATTAGGATATTCATTCGTTCAAGTTTAGCGAAGAGCAGGATTTGTTGCGATTTTTTGTAAGCTTACTTTTTATTCCTGTTTGAGAAATCACGGTGCTCGGTTTTTTCCAGTTCCTCCAGAGTAAGTGTCCGGAAAAAGTCGAATGTTTTCTTCATTCCTTCAGCCCGCCCGACTTTAGGCTCCCAGCCCAGGAGCTCCCTGGCCTTTGTGATATCAGGTTGTCTCTGCATCGGATCATCCTTCGGGAGTGGCTTGTAAATGATTTTTTGATCTGTTCCCGTAAGCCGGATAATTTCCTCAGCGAAGTCCCTGATGGTAATCTCGTGGGGATTTCCAATATTAACCGGCAATTCATAATCACTCATCAGCAATCGGTAGATGCCTTCGATCTCGTCATCAACATAACAAAAAGATCGTGTCTGTGATCCGTCACCAAAAACGGTGAGATTCTCACCTCTGAGCGCCTGTCCCATAAATGCCGGGATGACCCTGCCATCATTGAGCCTCATCCTGGGTCCGTAGGTATTAAAAATCCTGACAATCCGCGTCTGAACCCCATGAAATCGGTTGTACGCCATGGTAATCGATTCCTGAAATCGTTTGGCCTCATCATAGACCCCGCGTGGCCCTATGGTATTTACATTGCCATAGTATTCCTCTGTCTGAGGGTGAATTAAGGGATCTCCATAGATCTCAGAAGTGGAAGCAATGAGGATGCGTGCTCCTTTATCCTTGGCGAGGCCAAGCAGGTTATGGGTGCCCAATGCCCCTACCTTCAACGTCTGTATAGGTATCTTCAGATAATCGATAGGACTTGCGGGGGATGCGAAGTGCAGGATATAATCCAGCGCTCCGGGGACGTGAACAAATTTCGTAACATCATGGTGATAGTACTCGAACTGTTCCAGTTTAAAAAGGTGATCAATGTTCTTTAGGTCCCCGGTAATCAGGTTGTCCATGGCAATTACATGAAATCCTTCCCTGATGAATCGATCACAGAGATGGGATCCTAGAAACCCAGCGGCTCCTGTTATCAGTATCCTTTTCACTTATTCAATTTTAATGGTTCATACTATCGGCCAATTGACTCGTAATGAAAGCCCTCCGCGATTATTTCCCTGGTGTCATAGAGGTTTCTGCCGTCAAAGATGGCACAATTTTTCAGTACTTCCTTCATCATTTTGAAATTGGGGTTTCTGAATACGCCCCATTCAGTACAAATTACAAGGGCATCTGCATTTTTAAGGACGCTGTACTGGTCCTCGGCATATCCTATCGTTTCCCCCAGTTTTCTCTGAACATTACTCATGGCTTCGGGATCAAATGCGGTAACTGTGGCCCCAGCTGCCAGAAGTTCATCAATAATATATAGTGCGGGGGCTTCGCGGATGTCATCAGTTTCTGGTTTAAACGCCAGTCCCCAGATTCCGAAATGTTTCCCTTTAAGATCATCATTGAAATACTTTTTGATCTTGGGAATAAGTGCTGTTTTTTGTTTCTGATTTACCTCAATTACCGATTCCAGAATTTGAAAATGATAGCCTTTGTCCTTACCGGATTTGTGCAAGGCCTTAACATCCTTGGGGAAACAGGATCCGCCATAGCCGATACCGGGAAATAGGAAGCGTTTTCCTATTCTGGAATCGGTACCCATTCCAATCCGGACCTTATCTACATCGGCACCTACCTTTTCACAGAAATTGGCAATTTCATTCATAAAGGTAATCTTGGTTGCCAAAAAGGCATTGGCCGCGTATTTGGTTAGTTCCGCAGATCTCTCATCCATGATGATCACCGGATTTCCTGATCTTACAAACGGCTTGTATAATTTTTCCATAAGTTCGGTTGCCCGATCTGATCCGGAACCAACAACGATGCGTTCAGGTTTTAAAAAGTCATCCACAGCAAAACCCTCTCTCAGAAACTCAGGATTGGAAACCACATCAAAATCGCATTGGGCATTCTTTGCAATGGCTGCCTTTACTTTATCAGAGGTTCCTACCGGGACCGTACTTTTATCAACAATTACCCGATACTCTGAAATGAGTTTCCCTATTTCATCGGCAACACCCAACACATATTTAAGGTCTGCCGAACCATCTTCATCCTCCGGGGTCGGTAATGCCAGGAAAATGATTTCACCATGTTCCAGGCCTTCTTTTAGAGAAGTTGTGAAGACGAGCCTGCCTGCCTTTATATTTCGCTCAAACAGCACATCCAGGTGCGGTTCATAAATGGGAACCTCCCCGTTTTGCATCTGTCGAACTTTGTTCTCATCAATATCAACACAGACCACCTCATTCCCTGTTTCTGCCAGGCATGTGCCCGTTACTAAACCCACGTATCCAGTACCTAC